>CAZTMF010000022.1:0-15906 GCA_964614675.1 uncultured Caulobacteraceae bacterium
GTGCAGCCCCACCCCCCAGCCCTTGGGAGATTTGATCACCTGGCCCCCGAAGGCCTGGGCCATCGCCTGGTGTCCGAAGCAGACGCCCACCAGCTTGGCCTTGCCCTTGGCGCTGCGCAGGAAGTCCAGGAGCCGGGCGATCCACTCATCGCCGTCATAGACCCCTGCCGCCGCCCCGGTGACGATGTAGGCGTCCTCGACTTCGGGCCGCGCGGGCCAATCCCCGGCCTGAAGGTCATAGGTTCGCCAGGCGAAGTCCTCGCCCAGCAGGGCGCGGAACATGGCCGGATAGTCGCCGAACTGCGCGCCCAAGGGCTTGGGCGGCGCGCCCGTCTCCAGGACGCCGATCTTCATGCGAGCAGCCCCTCGGCGACCCGCGTGAGGCGGTCCAGCACCAGTTCGCGCTGGGCCGGGAAGTCCTCGTCGATCCACCACTCCTCGACCTCGCGCAGGGCCTGGCCGACCTGAGGCCCGGCCGGCAAGCAAGCGGCCTTGGCGTCCTCGCCGCCGACCGGGAACTCCGGACGCTCCCAGCTTTCCGCCAAGGCCAGGAGCGCGCGCCACTGCGGTTCGGCGCTCTTGCGGTTGGCCGAGCCGGCCCAGGCCAGCTTCACCCGGTCGGCGAAAACGCCCTTGCCCAGCCGGTAGACCGCGCGCCTCAGCTGGCGCGGGCTCATCCAGGACACCATGCGGGGCTCTGAGCCCACGGCGGCTGCCAGCCGGTCGCGCTGGGCGTTGGACAGGCGCAGCCGCTCGGCCGCGAGCTCGGCGGTCTTGACGTCCTGGGGGATCATGGCGGCCAGCCGGAGCTCCGGATCGGTCTCGCCGAGAGCCGCCCCGACCTCGACCATGCCCTCAAGCCGCTTCAAGTCCTTCACGAAGGGCAGGCAGGCGGAGAGCACGCTGGTTGCCGCCATCAGCCTCAAGGCGACGCGCGGGTCCTCGGCCGCCAGCAGCTTCAGCATCTCCTTCTGGGTGCGCTCGGCCGAGCGGCCCGAGAGCATCCCCTTCAGCGCACCGCAGGCCTGGAGGCCGGCCGCGTCGGGCTCGCCGCGGCCGAACCAGGCCAGGAAGCGGAAGAACCTGAGGATCCGCAGATAGTCTTCGCGGATGCGGACCATGGGATCGCCGACGAAGACGATCCGTCCCGCCTTCGCGTCGGCGAGGCCCTCGCCCGTCGGGTCGTAGAGCCGGCCGTCGGGATCCAGATAGAGGGCGTTCAGCCGAAAATCCCGGCGCATGGCGTCCTCGGTCCAGTCGGTGGTGAAGGCGACCACCGCGCGCCGTCCGTCGGTGGAGACGTCGCGCCTCAGGGTGGTGATCTCGAACGGCCGGTGATCGGAGATGGCGGTGACCGTGCCGTGCTCCACGCCGGTCGGCGCGACCCTGAGGTTCCCGGCCTCCAGCGCCGCCGTGGCCTCGTCGGGCGTCAGGGTGGTGGCGATGTCGATATCGTCGATCTCCCGCCCCAGCAGCGCATTGCGCACGCATCCGCCGACGAAGCGCGCGCAGCCGCGACCGCCCCTGGCTTCCAGGGCCTCGATCACGGCGCGCGTGGCCGGCGCGGTCATCCAGGGCTGGGGATCGAGCGAATCGGTCACGGCTATCTAGGAGGAAGGGGAGAAACGGCCGGCACGATATCCGGTCAGGCCACCGCCGCGCCATAGAGGCGTGTGTAGAGATCGCGCAGCAGCATGGCGGTGACGCCCCAGATGTTCCGGTCGCCATAGGGCATGGCCCAGACGTCGTGCACCGAACCGTCGGGTAGCTCGCGCGGGATGCTCTTGTGGTTCGCCGCATCCATCAGGAAGGCAAAGGGCACTTCGAACACGTCGGCCACTTCGTCTGGGTTCGGATGAACCACGAGGTCCGGCTGCACGAAGCCCACGACCGGGGTGATCAGATAGCCCGTGCGGGTCCAGAACGGGTCCGAGAGGCCCGCCACCTCGACCAGCCCCGGATCCAGGCCGACCTCTTCCTGGGCTTCGCGCAGCGCCGTCTCCCAGGGCTGCTCGCCCGGATCGGCCCGGCCGCCCGGCAGGGCGATCTGGCCGGCGTGGCTGCGCAGATGGGCGGTGCGCAGGGTGAGGAGCACGCTGAAGCCTTCGGGCCGGTCGATCAGGCCGGCCAGCACCGCGGCGGGCGCATGGGAGCCGGGCCGGGGCTCGGGCGGGGTCCAGCTCTCCAGCGGCAGGAGCCGGCTCCTGATGTAGTCGCGATCGGCCTTCACGCGCCCTCCAACGCCCCCAGATCGAACGCCTCCCCGTTGGAGCGCACCATCAGGCGCGGGCCGTCCTCGCCTGCCTGTTCCTCGCCCATCGCCACCAGCTCGTAGAACACCGGCCGGGCGATCAAGGCCTCAAGCGCGCCGCGCACGTGCACATAGGGCCGAGGCTCGCCGCCCGCGCCGGTCTCAACCCGGATCGGATGCTCCGGCCCGGCCTCAACCACGTCGCCGACATTGGTGGCGAAACGGATCGCCTCGCCGTCCCGCTCGAGGCCGACGGCGAGGAAGGGCGCGTCCTCCACCGCGATCCTCAGTTTTTCGACCGGCGTCACCAGCCAGAAGCCGTCTTCGTCGCGCCGGAGCACGGTCGAGAACAGCCGGATCAGCGCCGGCCGGCCGATCGGCGTCCCCTGGTAGAACCAGGTTCCGTCGCGGGCGATGCGGATGTCGATGTCGCCGCAGTTGGACGGATTCCACAGATGCACCGGCGCGGGGCCGCGGCCGGAGGCCGCCGCGGAGCCCACCGCCTCGAACAGTCGCGCCAAGTCGCCCGTGGTCTCCGCCGCCATGGCCCCACAGGTAGGCGGCGGGAGACGTTCAGGGAAGCGTCACCTCGCCCTCGACCCCTTCCCAGGCGCCGGGCCGGAGCGCCCGGACAAGGATCCGCCGCGGATCGGCGGGCCCGGGCATGCGGAT
Organism: uncultured Caulobacteraceae bacterium; assembly: GCA_964614675.1. Lineage (GTDB taxonomy): Bacteria > Pseudomonadota > Alphaproteobacteria > Caulobacterales > Caulobacteraceae > JANWHQ01. The sequence goes on from CAZTMF010000022.1 coordinate 2,924, forward strand.
ACGGCCCGGCCCGAGGGCCTCGAAACCGATCCGCTCGAAGAAGCCGAGGTCCCCGACCAAGACGACCCGCGCATGTCCGGCCGCCGCGGCCGCCTCGCAGGCTTGTGCGGAGAGGGTGGCGCCGAGCCCCCGGCGACGCGCGCCGGGATCCACCGCGATGGGGCCCAGCAGGAGGGCGTCCGCCCCGCCGACGCGCACGGGCCATAACCGCACCGTCCCGACCATGCGGCCGGATTCGCGGGCGACGAAGGACAGCTCGGGGAGGAAATGGTTGCCCTCCCTGAGTCGTTCGGCGGACTTGGCATAGCGGCCAGGACCGAAGACGCGCTCGACCAGGGCCTGGGCCTCGTCGGCGTCGGCCGGCGCCTCCGGCGCGATGATCAGATCTGTGCTCAGGTCCTTGGGCATGGGGCGCGCCCAATAGGGCGCCGATCAGCGCGCGTCTATCGCCTGGTTCACCAGGGCGATCATCCCGCCGAAGGTCTGGGCCGCGCCGCGCCTTCGCAGAGAGACCCTTTGCATCGAGCGTATCGTCCTGACCATCGAGAGGGCCGGCCCCCGGCGATCTGCGGCGAACGGATCGCCCGTCCTGCGGTTGGACGCCGTCTGGATTCCGGGGCGGCGCAACTGGTCGAGACGGCCCAGGGTAAAGTCGCTCCGGCCTGTTCGCCCCGCCGCTCGGCACGTATGATTGGATCTATGTCCGGGATCCTGTCCGCCGCTGAACAAGTGCGCCACAAAGCTTATCGACGGGCGTACGAAACAGACCTGTGGAAGCGCGCCGGACCGAAAATCGCCCCAGCACAGTTGACCGCGGCTGATTGTCAGCAGCTGTGGCCCTGGTTTCGACAGGCCTGGTCGCTTCGCGATATGGGGGAAGCGGCCCGGATTGGCGAGGCCATGAATGCCAAGTGCGATCTGACGCCTGCCGATCGGTCTCGTTTGCAATCGGCGCTGGTGGTGCTCGGCCGCGCCGGCGACGCCCTGTCGCTTGGACTGGTCAAAGCCAGCACGCCGCAGGACCTTCTGATGTTGGCCGCCGCTGGACGGGTCTCTGAAGCGCGCGAGCGGTTCGCCAGCGTCGACGCCCTTCTGGATCCACAAACGATGGCCCTGCTCGGCGTGGCGCTCGGCGCGACGTCCGGATCTGCGGACGTTTGGGCCCCCCATGGGGGGTCTGTTGCGGCGGCCCTGGAACTGGGCTGCGGCGACCTGGCGACGGAACTCGCCGCCGAGGCCCTGGGTCGTGGCGCTCTATCGGACGAGCACTTCGCGCCGGCCTTGGAGCTGCTGCACGGAAGCTTCCGCCTGGCGACTCCGTCGGCCGCGTCGCGGCTGCTCGACGCCCTGGAGCCGCTGTTCGCTCCGGCCGACCGGCCGGCGTGGACGGCAGTCCGGCGCGCGGCTGCAGGCGATGCCGACGACGGCCCAATCATGACGGTAGCGGCGAGCGAGCGGGACCGATTCGCCATCGCCTTTCTGCTCACCGCGGCCTGTGCGGCGGTCGGCCGGCCGGATGCGGCGGTAAGGCGGCTATGTTCCTTCTGGCACCTGGACCTGACGAGCAGCGAGTACTCGGTGGACCTTGCGCGGCTGGTCGGGTTAGCCGAGCGACCGACGCTGCATACAGTTGCGCCCACGGGTCGGCGGCGCATTTTCGATGTCTTCCCCTTCAACGGTGAGTTTGCGCTGCTGGATCTGAAGCTCGCGACGATGGCGGAATGGGTCGACAGTTTCGTATTGGTGGAAGCTCCGTGGACCTTCACCAACAAGCCAAAGCCGCTCTATTTTCAAGACGCCAAGGCGCGTTACGCGCGCTACGCCGACAAGATCATCCACGTGATCGCCGACGCCCCGCCATCATTCATGGCCGCCGCCTGGGCGCGCGAATATCACCAGAGAGATCAGGGCGTGCGAGGCTTGTCCGGAGTGTGCTCGCCATATGACCTGGTGCTCATCTCCGACGTCGACGAGATCGTCAATCCGCTCGCTCTTCAGGACTTTTGCGAACCCTTCGCCACCTTGGAGATGCGCAGCTTTCAGTACTTCCTCAATTACGAGCGGGTCGGAGACCCCCGGCGAGAGCGCAAGGTGGGGTTGGTCGAAGCCCGGATGCTTCAGGCCGCCGGCCTCAGCGCCTTACGGGTCGGCATGTGGGCCTACAGCAAGCGCCGCGTGCTCGATGCCGGATGGCACTTCTCGTCCATGCTCACGCCCGAGGACATCCAGCTGAAGATCCAGAGCTATTCGCATGAGGAGCATCAGGCCGGAACCGCCGCGTTCTACAGGCACCTGACGGACCATATCCGCGCCGGATACCGTCAGCCCGGTTTCGCCCGAGTGCCCATCGACGAGAGCTTTCCCGCGGTGTTGCAGAGCGACTCCGAGGCCTTCGCCGACTTCATCCTGACTGAGCCGGCGTCCTGAGGCTTGCTTCAGGTCAGCGCGCGTCTATCGCCTGGTTCACCAGGGCGATCAGCTCGCCGAAGGTCCGGGCCTCCCCGAGCCCCTTGGGCGTCAGCTCCACACCGTATTCCGCGCCGATGGCCATGGTGATGATGGTGTGGTTCAGCGAGTCCCATTCAGCCACGTCGTCGGCGGACATGTCCTCGCGCAACGTGAGGCGAGGGTTCCCGATCTCTTCGCGGGCGATGCGGATGAGATCCTCGATGGTGAAGCTCATGGCAGGTTCCGACGAGATGGCGGACCGCGCTTAGGCCAGATCGGACCTGAAGTCGCGCAGATACTTGGTCCTGTTCCTGTCCCGCGAGATCTTGCCGCTGGTGGTCTTCACCAGCCACCGCCCATCGATCAGCCGTACGTCGTGCGGCTTGACCAGGAAGGCGTCGGAGACGGCCGCCACGATCCCCGCGCGGACGGCCGCCGCGTCGAGGCCGGCGGCCGGATCGGACTCGGCGACGACGATCAGCTCCTCGGTGCCCAGGGCCGGGTTCTCGATCCCGAAGGCGACGGCCCGGCCGGGCCTGACGCCCTTCGCGGCGCCGACCCGCTCCTCGACGTCTCCGGCGTAGAGGTTCCTGCCGTTGACGATGATGATCTCCTTGCGGCGTCCAAAGACGTAGAGGCGGCCGTTAAGCACCACCCCCAGGTCGCCGGTCATGTAGACACCCTCCGGCGTCAGGCCGGATTCCGCCCGCCCGAGACCGCGATAACCGTCGAACACGAAGCCGCCGCTGAGGCCGATCTCGCCGTAGATCCCCTCCCCCGCCACCGCCCGGCCGCCAACGAAGATCATGGCCTCGATGCCTGGGATCGGTGCGCCGGACGACAGGACCGCCTGCCGGTCGGCCGGGACGTCCAGCTCCCGCGCCCGGGTCTCGAAGGCGCCGGCATCGAGGACGGAGGCCCCGGGTTCGAGGCCGCGGGGGACCACCAGCGCCCGCTGATCGCCGGCCTCTAGCTGGGAGGCGGCGAACACGGTCTCGGCCATGGCGTAGCAACCGACGACCGATCCGGCCGCCACGCCCATGTCCCGATAGGCGGCCTCGAACGAGAGGGCGTCAGGATAGCGGCAGGGCTCCGAGCAGGAGATCCACAGCCGCATGGACTCGAGTTTGCGCGGTCCCACGACCCGCCTCAGGCGGGTGTAGTGACGGAAAGCGAAGTTCGGCATCCAGCAGACGCTGGAGCGTTCGGCCTCGATCATCTCCAGGTATCGCTGGGGAGCGTCGACCCAGTCGAAGGGGTCCATCAGCGCCAGGGGCGATCCGCCCAGCAGCGGCAGCAGGAACCCCGCCAGGAGGCCCATGTCGTGGTAGAGCGGCAGCCAGGACGCGACCCGGATGGACTGGCCGCCGAGATCGCCCTCGACCAGCGGCCAATAGCTCTCGTACTGCCGCCGCAGGGCCGGCCCGGTGACGCCGACGGCCTTCTTGATGCCGGTGGTGCCGGAGCTGTGCTGCCAGAACAGCGTATCCTCGCGCTGCAGGGCCGCCTCAAAGCGCATCCGCGCCCGCTCGCCAGCGGCCGCCGGGAGATGGCCCGCGGAATAGGTCGGCAGGCTGACCAGCCGCTCCGCGAGACGTGGATCGATCCCCTGCAGCGCTCCCTCGCCGCCTTCGAGCAACAGGATGCTCGAGGGATCGATCTTCAGCACGGCCTCGCGCTGCTGCTCCAGATAGGCCTCGGCGTCCTGGCGCGAAGAGCTCGGAGGAAAGAACGAGACGGCCCGCCCCGCGGCGATCATGGCGACGAACAGCGCCATCATGTCCGGCGAGGTCCGGGCCACGATCAGGCCGAAGCGCCCGATCCTAGGGTCGGCCTCGACGTGGTCCAGATAGGCGGACGCCAGGGACCAGAAGCCCTCCCGCGTGAGCTCGGCGTGGCCATCCCCAGTCCAGAAGGCGAATTCGCCACGCTCCAGCGTGAAGGGACTCAACCCGCCGCGACCGCGACTTCAGCCACAGCTCCGGCGTCTTCGCCGCGCGGCCGCATCAGACCCCAGTCCTGCAGGCTGTCGACGATCGCCTGGGCGCAGCCGCCCTCGTAGGCGAGGGCCTCAGGCCCGTCCGCGGTCTCTTCGTCGTGCCAGAGGTAGCCGCCGGGGGGGAAAGGGCAGTTCAGGACGTGCGTCCACGGATCGACCGTGTGGCGGCCCGCGGTCTCGGCGTGCTCGTTCCACAGCAGCAGGCGGTTGTTCGTCCGGCCGGTGAAGGGTCGCAGCGCTTCGTTCAGCGTCTCGATGAAGCTCACCGGCTCGTGGGGGTAGGTGATGGGGGCCTTTCCGAGGATAAAGACCGCGTCCTCCCGGCGGCAGGCGGCTCGGAACAGCTGGATTTTCTCCGCGAGCGTCTTGCGCAGCCGCGCAAAGTCGTCACCGAGCCAATATGGGCCGAGGTTGTGGTTCCAGACGGCCGTGCCGTCGGTTCGCATCGCCGTCAGGTGGCCGTTCTTGGTCTCGACCGACACGATCCGGTCGGGTTGGCAGTAGTCCTCGAAATCGGTGGCGAGCGCGCGCGCCAGGCCCTTGAACTTGTGCACGCCGGCGGAGAACGGCGTGAACAGCGAGCCGAACTCCTCGGGGCTGCGCAGGCCCCACCGGTTCGGCAGGGTCCAGGGCATGCAATTGAGGCCGAGCGAGATCAGCGCGCCGTGACCCTCCCAGCCCTCGTTCACGTCGCGTCTGAACTGGAGCCGTCGACGCACGGCTTCGCGCGCAATGTGTAACGGTTCGGACTTCGTCGCCGCCCATTCGGTCTTCGCCAGGAACCGTTCGTGCACGGCCGGCTCCAGGCAGAGAACTCCCGCAAATCGGCAGAGCGTCGTCAGGTAGTCGGGCTCCGATTCCGGCGCCACGTCCGGCAGGCGGGCGATCGACTGCCGCACCGCCCGCTGAATTTGACGGTTGTCTTCCAGCTCGACCAGAACCTGGAGATAAAAGGAATCGTACTTTGGCACCGAGAGGTCGACGGCGCGTTCCAAGGTGATCGCCGCCAGGTCCAGCCGATCCCTGGCCCGGAACCCCCTGGCGGCCCGTATCGGGTCCGCGTTGCCGATACCCCCGGCCAGCGCCTCGGCGTCGGCGCGCTTGGTGATCTCGCGCTCCAGACTGCCGGTCAGCGACTCTATCTTCTTGCGGTAGCCGTCGACCTTCCGCCGCGCCGCCTCCTCGGACTTGAGCGCGGCCGCCGTACGCGACCGCTCCAGATCAAGGCGGCCATAGAGGCGGCCAAGCGCCTGGGCATGGGCGCCGGCTTGCGCTTCGCTGCGTTCCTGCGCCTGCCGGTCCGCCTTCGCGCGCATCCGTCGTTCCGCCTCGAGGCCGGACCTCAAGGTGTAGATCCGGCCCCACAGCTCGACCTCGACGGCTCGTCTGGCCTCCAGATCCGCAGCGGTTCGATCGGCGAATGTCTGCGCCTGGCGCACAAGGGCTTCCTTGGCGGCGGCGACTGCGGCCCGGCTTTTGTCGCGGGAGGCGCGGACCTGTTGCAGCCTGCCCCACAAGTCGGCCTGGTCCTCGGCGCGGGCGCGGTTCAGACGCTCGATCTCGACCGCCAGGGCGTCCCGGTCTTCGGCCAGGCTCGCGATCCGCCCGTCGAGCGCCTCGATGGCGCGCGCGTTCGCCCGCTGCTCGTCCTCGATGGCCTTGATAGGCAGCAGCCGATAGCCGAACCAGGCGAACAGCCGGTTGAAGAGACCGACCATACGTCCGCTACCCCGCCCCAACCTTGACCATCACCGCTCCGAACCCACAGTCCGGCCCGAGGGCCCGAGCTTGGGTTCTAACCCGCGGAAACGTCGGCGAGAAGTGAGCCCGGGGCTACTGCGGCGCGTAGACCGGCTTGCCGTCGGGGCCCGTGATCCCCGCCCACTGGCCGCGCACGAGCGTCTTCACCTGATCGGGCAGCGCCACATAATCCAGCGAGGAAGCCGCCGCGTCGCCGTTCTTGTAGGCCCAGTCGAAGAAAGAGAGCACCGACCTGCCCTTCGCCGCGTCGGACTGCTGCTTGTAGACCAGGATGAAGGTCGCGCCCGTGATCGGCCAGGCCCCCGCGCCAGGCTGGTTCAGGAGCAGCAGGTAGTTGCCGGGCGCCTTGCTCCAGTCCGCTCCGGACGCCGCCGCCGCGAAGGCCTGGGCGGTCGGCGCGACGAAGGCGCCGTCGCGGTTCTGCATGTCGGCATAGGCCATGTTGTTCTGCCTGGCGTAGGCGAACTCGACATAGCCGATCGCGCCGGCCGTCTGCTTCACGAAGGCCGCGACGCCGTCATTGCCCTTGCCGCCGAGACCCGTAGGCCACGCCACAGCGTCGCTCGCTCCCACCTTCTGGGCGAAGGCCGGGCTGACCATCGACAGATAGGAGGTGAAGAGGAAGCTGGTGCCCGAGCCGTCGGAGCGATGGACCACTGTGATGGGCAGGTTCGGTAGATTCACGCCCGGGTTCAGGGCGGCGATCTGCGGGTCGTTCCACTTGGGGATCTGGCCCAGGAAGATGGACGCCAGCACCGGTCCGGTGAGATGCAGCTGGCCCGGCGCGACACCCGCCAGGTTCATGATCGGGACCACGCCGCCCATGACGGTGGGGAACTGGTAGAGGCCCTGCTTGTCGAGGTCCTCGGGCTTCAGCGGCTTGTCGGAAGCGCCGAAGTCCACCGTCCTTGCCTGGATCTGCTTGATCCCGCCGCCCGATCCGATCGCCTGATAGTTCAGGCTGACGCCGGATTGCTGGCGATAGTCCTGGGCCCACTTGGCGTAGATCGGCGCGGGGAAAGTCGCCCCGGCCCCGGAGATTCCTCCGCCCACGGACGGCGCCGACGAACTGCCGGCCGCTGGGCCTGAGCCCTTGCCGCAGGCGGCCAGCAGCACCGCGCCGCCGGCCAGGACCATGCACATCGTCGTTATACGGCTCAGCTTCATGTTCAAATCCTCAGCGAGCCCCGACCGGAGACCGTGTGCTCCGGCGGCGCGACAGTTCCGTGACAACCGCCCCCCTGAAGCCGCCTTTCCTCCGCCACGGCAAGGCCCAAGTCCAGCGTAACCATGGCCGGAACGAGCCGAGACGGCGCCGGGCCGGAGACCCGTCAAGCTTGACCCTCGCGAAGGGGCCGAGCTAAGCCGCGCGACGAGGAATTCTCCCAGGAGAGACGAGATGAGATTTCTGGCCCTCGGGCTCATGGCGGCGGTGCTAGCCGCAGCGACCTTGCCCGGCAGCGCCTCCGCGGCGGACAAGAAGCCCGCGACCCCGCCTCCGGGCGTCGGCGACGCCAAGAGCCACGCCCAGGCGATGATGGAAGCCCCGCCGCTGATCCAGCAAACGGCGATCAACTGCACGCCCTCCGACGCCAACGTGGTCTCGGGCAAGAGCAACGAGGGCGGCAAGACCATCAACACCAAGATCTTCGAGCTGGTGTGCCAGCAAGGCCTCGGCTGGATGATCTTCTCGCCCGAGGGCGGAAGCCCGAGCGCCTTCGACTGCCTGGCGCTCAGCACCCGCAAGCCCAAGGCGGGCGAGAAGGACAATGGGGCGGTGTTCTGCCGCCTGCCGCAGAACGAGAACCCGGTCCAGGGCCTGCAGACCGTCGCCGCCCAGACCAGCTCCACCTGCCAGCTTTCCGACGCCCGCTGGATGGGCACCTCGTCGGACAACAAGCTCGACCAGTATGAGGCGGCCTGCGCCGACGGGTCGGCCTTCGTCCTGCAGTCGCCGCGAGTCGGCTCGCCGCAGAAGCTGACGGCGATCAGCTGCATCGACCTGAAGCCCGGCGACTGCACCTACTTCACCAAGGAGAAGTACCTCGCCCAGCTGACCACGATGGCGCAGCCGTCGGGACGGGCCTGCCAGATCACTGACGGCCGCTTCATCGGCCAGACCGCCGACCACCACACTTATTTCGAACTCGCCTGCTCGGATGCGAAGTCGGGCTATGTGCTGGAGACCGACGCCAGCGACCACTACGTCCGCGGCATCGAGTGCGGCCGCGCGGCCGGCATGGGCCTCGGTTGCGAACTGACCAGCGCCGGCGCGATCCAGACCGGCGAGAACACCACCTACACCCAGGCGGCCAAGGCCATCGGCTTCGACTGCAACGTCAGCGGCTATCACCAGTTCGGCCTCGACTCCAAGACCGGCCGTGAGGTGGTGGAGCTGGCCTGCACCGGCCGTCCGGAGAGCTACATCACGCTCCTGCCGGTCGATAAGGGGCAGCAGGGCGTCTACCTGAACTGCCTGCGCGCCGCCGGCGTCGGCCTGAAGTGCGTGCTGAGCCCCGCGGAGGCGACCTACGCCAAGGTGGCCTCGGACATCTCCAAGTCCGGCAAAAGCTGCCAGGTGAACGGCGGGCGGGACATCGGCAGCACGGCGGCGGGCGACGACTTCGTCGAAGTCTCCTGCGCCAGCGGACCGGGCATGGTGCTGACCTACGCCAAGACGACCGACACCCTGAAGGCGGCGCAGACCTGCGCCGCCGCCAAGGCGACCGGTCTGAGCTGCACCCTGTCGAAGTGATCCAGGCTCCGGCCTGAGCGACCAAGGCCCCGTCGGGAACTCCCCGGCGGGGCCTTTTTCCTACCCGGCGGGCTGCAGGGTCTCGAGGAAGCGCATCGGACGGCCCTGCCCTGGCGCGACCACCTCGCCGTCGCGCATGACGACGGTCCCGCGGATCACGGTCGCCACGGGCCAGCCCGTGGCTTCGAAGCCGTCGAAGGGCGTCCAGCCAGAGCGCGTGGCCATGTCGGCGCTCGAGATGGTGCGCCGGGCCTTGAGGTCCACGATGGTGAAGTCCGCATCGTAGCCGACCGCCAGACGGCCCTTCTCGGCCAGGCCGAACACGCGCTGGGGCCCGTGCGCGGTCAGGTCGACGAACCGTTCCAGCGTCAGCCGGCCCTCGGCCACGTGGGTCAGCATCACCGGCACGATGGTCTGCACCCCCGGCATGCCCGAGGGCGAGGCCGGATAGGGCTGTTCCTTCTCTTCGCGGGTATGGGGGGCATGGTCGGTGCCCAGCACATCGACGACGCCCTGGGCGATGCCCCGCCAGAGACCCTCCCGGTGCCTGGCGTCGCGGATCGGCGGGTTCATCTGGGCGTAGCCCTTCAGCCGCTCGTAGATCTCCGGCGCGGCGAAGGTCAGGTGCTGGGGATTGGCCTCCATGGTCGCCACGGCCCGGTGGGCGGCGATGATCTCGACCTCCTCGGCGGTGGTCACGTGCAACACGTGCACCCGCTTGCCAAGCCGCTCGGCCATGCCCAGCAGCCGCCGGGTGGAACGCACCGCGGCCTCGACGTCGCGCACCTCCGGATGGCTGGTCCAGTCGCCCGGCCGCGCCAGCGGCCGTCGCTCCGCCAGGCGCGCTTCGTCCTCCGAGTGGAAGGCCGCGCGCCGGTTGATCGAACGCAGCACCGCTTCCACACCGGCGTCGTCGGGTATGAGCAGGTCGCCGGTCGAGGCGCCCATGAACACCTTCACCCCGCAGCAGCCCGGCATGCGCTCCAGCTCGCCGAGTTCGGCGGCGTTCTCGTGGGTGGCGCCGACGTAGAAGGCGTGCTCGCAGTGCATGCGGCCCCTGGCGCGGTTCAGCTTGTCCTGCAGCCGCGCCGCGTCGGTGGTCGTCGGGCGGGTGTTGGGCATCTCGAACACCGCCGTCACGCCCCCCAGCACCGCGCCGCGCGAGCCGGTCTCGAGGTCTTCCTTCCACTCCATGCCGGGTTCGCGGAAGTGGACCTGGGTGTCGATGACGCCGGGCAGGACCGTCAGGCCCCGGGCGTCGAAGACCTCGCCGCCCTGCTCGGCGGCGATCGGGCCGATGGCGGCGATCTTGCCGGCGCGCACGCCAATGTCGGCCGCGCCGCGGCCAGAGGGGGTCACCAGCTCGGCGCCCAGGATCACGAAGTCGAATGTGTCAGCCATGACGGCGCTTATCCACGCCCGGGCGGCGCTCGTCGAGCAGCTCGCGCGCGGCGGCGAACGCGCTTTCGACCGGCAGGTCGAGCATATGGCACACCGGCTGGTCGAGGTTGGCGTCGATCGCCTGGATCGCCTTGGCGCTGCGCGGACCGCGCAGGATCCTCACGCACCGCCCCCATGGGCCGCACACCGTCTCGTCGTCGGGCCCGAACAGCGCCAGGGTCGGCGCTCCGGCCGCCGCGGCCAGGTGCGAGGAGGCCACTGCGCCGCCGACGAACAGCCGTGCGCGCTGCAGGCAGGCATGGACCACCAAGGGATCCGGCTCGGCGGTCAGGTCGATCCAGCGCTCGCGCGAGATGGTGCGCCGAAGCATCTCGGCCGCCGGACGGTCCTCCGGCGCGCCCACGATGAGCAGCCGGCCGCCGGCGAGCTGCGGCGTCTCGAGCAGCTGCGCGGCCAGGCGGGCGTAACGCTCGACAGGCCAGGTGCGGCCGACCCAGGACCCTCCCGGCGCCAGGGCCAGGAGCGGTCCGCCCTCGCCCAGCAGCTCCTCGGCGCGCGCCTGGGTCTTGTCCGATGTGAACAGGAACGGCGGCGGCGGGTCTTCTTCCAGTTTCAGAAGGCGTGCGGCCTGGACCACCTTGTGGCCCGGCGCTGGCTCGAGTTCCAACGCCCGCACCCTGCGACGGGCCGGCAGGGAGCCCGAGAGCTTGCGTCCGGCCGCGTCCAGGATCAGTCCCCAGCGGCGCCGGCGCAGCCGGCTCCAGAGCGCCAGCCTCGCGCCGAGCCCGGGCTTCTCGTCGATCACCGTGGCTTCGCGCTTGGGCGCCTCGCGGAACAGGGCGCCGGCGGCCGTTCCGGTCACCACCGTGAAGCTGGCGTTGTCGATCTCGTCGTGCAGGCGGGCGAAGACGCCGCTGACCATGATCGCGTCCTGAAGGTCGGGGGGCGCGAAAAACAGGATGGGGAATGGGCCGGACGCCATGCCGTCCTTATAACGACTGTCGGCGAGTCGATCCCCAAGTGGTTGGAAGAATTCATGACCCCGGCCTTCGCTGAGCTGCCGAGCCGCGCCCTGGTCCATGTGGCGGGCCCCGACTGGCGCGTCTTCCTCCAAGGCTTGGTCTCCAACGACGTAGAGACGCTGGAGCCCGGCGCCATGCGCTTCGCCGGCCTGCTCACCCCCCAGGGGAGGCTGCTGTTCGACCTGTTCGTCATCGGCGGCGCAGCGGGATGCCTGCTGGACGTCCAGGCGGCGCGCCAGGACGAGCTGGTGCAGCGGCTGTCGATCTATCGCCTGAGGGCCAAGGTCGAGATCGCTTCGGAGCCGGGCAGGATCTCGGCGCTCTGGAACGCCGCCTCCGCGCCGGAGGGGTGGTCGCCGGACCCGCGGTTGCCCGAGCTGGGCTTCCGGGGCGTGGACCAGCGCCCGCCCGAAGGCGCCCGCATGGTCGATGAGACCGCGTACGACGCGTTCCGCCTCGAGCTCGGGGTCCCCGATCCGGCGCGCGACACCCTGCCCGACAAGACCTACCCGATCGAGGCCGACTTCGACCTGCTGAACGGCATCGACTTCAAGAAGGGCTGCTTCGTCGGCCAGGAGACCACCTCCCGGATGAAGCGGCGCGGCGGCGTGCGCAGCCGCATGCTGCCGATCGTCTTCCAGGGCGAGCCGCCGCCGTTCGGGGCCGAGGTGATGGCGGGGACGCTCAGGGCCGGCGAGGTGCTTTCCGGACGGGATGGCAGAGCGATGGCCCTGCTGCGGCTGGACCGAATCGAGGGCGCGGAGCTCACCGTCGAGGGCCGGCCGGTGCAGGCGCTGAAGCCTGCCTGGATGGGCTGAAGCCTCAAAAAGAAGCCCGGTGGGGATCGCCCACCGGGAGGAGTATGCAAGGCAATTCGCGAGGAAGGGGGGAACCCCTTATCGCCGGGGCCTTATAGCGGGCGGACCCCGGCCGATTATTTCCCAACAGAATAGATTCCTGACTTTATGTTGCATCTTGCGCAACAATTGAGTCCAGTTTTGAAATGATAACCCAGATTAGCCGCGGCAATCGCAATAATACAGCAAAGTTCCGCCGAGAATGAAATATATCTTGTGGCGCATTTGACACAGCATTGCCGAAACGGGGGCATAATTTTGGCTTGATGCTTGCCAAGCTGGTCCACCCCAAGAAGATTGCACGCAGGGACATGAGCCTTGCCGATCGATTCAGACTCGGCACCGAGCATGCCTCTCAATCAACTTCACATGTCGGCTTGGCGCTGACCTCACATTGCTGAAACGACTTGAGACTTCACTGGGACCCAAGGTTCCAAGCCGAAGTCATCAGAAGTCGACAGCCGGGTCGGGTGAGGCGCTGATCGATAGGGGGTCAAATGAAATCCAATAGTCAATCCGCCGCCACCCGGCGGCGTCTCAGCATGCTCGCGGGTGCGAGCATGACCATTCTCTCCTTTGCGATGGTCGAATCGGCCCACGCCCAACAGGGCCCAGCCCCGGCGGCGGCCTCGTCCGTCGGCGAAGTGGTGGTCACCGGTTCGCGCATCTCCAAGAAGGACTTCTCGTCCAACAGCCCGATGGTGACGGTGAACGCCCAGGCGTTCGAGAACACCGCCAAC
>CAZTMF010000023.1:0-15796 GCA_964614675.1 uncultured Caulobacteraceae bacterium
CCACCACCTCGTAGACCATGTGATGCAGGCCCGAGCCGTCGTCGGTGTCGCCGATGTACATGCCCGGCCGTTTGCGCACCGCGTCCAGGCCCTTGAGCACCTTGATGGACTCGGCGCCATAGTCGTCGCCGTTGGGGATGTGGGTCTCGTCGGTCATCGATCTTCCAGAACGGTGAGCTGGCCGGCGTCAACGCGGACGCCTCGGGCGCGGCCCTTGAGGTCTTCGAACAGCTGCTCGTCCACTCCGGTCAGGAAAGCCTGCAGGCCGAGCGCCTCGATCTCGTCGAAAAGCCCAGCCCGCCGCCGGGCGTCCAGATGGGCGGCCGCTTCGTCCAGTAACAATATAGGGTTCGGCGCCGATTCTGCACGCGAAAGCCGCGCCGCCTGGGCCAGAACCAGGTTCAGAATCAAGGCTTTTTGCTCTCCGGTGGAGCATTCCGAGGCCGGGCGGTCCTTTTCACGGTGGATCACGGCCAGATCGCCCCGGTGGGGACCGGTCAAGGCCCGTCCGGCGGCGGCGTCCCGATCGCGTCCACGCGCCAGTCCCGAGGCCAGCCGGGTCTCGATCTCATCGAGGGCGACGCCCTCTGCCGCCAGGCTTTCCCACTCGCCCGTGAGCGCCAGGGCCGCCTGGGGGAACGGCCGCGCCGCGCGGGCGTCGACCTCGGCCTGCAGGGCCGCCAGCGTGCGCGCCCGGGCGGCCGCCATCAGGGCGCCGCTCTCGGCCATGCGGACCTCCAGCGCGGTGAGCCAGGCCGGATCCGCCCCCGGCTCGGCCAGCAGCCGGGAGCGCTCGCGCAGCGCCCGCTCATAGGCGGCGGCGTGGGCGGCGTGGGGTGGCTCGGCGGCGAACACCAGCCGGTCGAAGAACCGCCGCCGCTCGGAGGCGCCTTCCAGGAACAGCCGGTCCTGGGCCGGCGTCAGCCAGACGGGACGCAGGTGATCAGCCAACCGGCCGGGTGCGACGGTCTCGCCCTCGATCCGCACGATCCGCCGCGCTGCGCCGGACGCCTCGACACCCGTACCGATGCGCGCGTCCCCCTCGCCGCTGCGGACCCTCGCCGACACGCTCCAGGCTCGACCGACGGCCTCACCCGGCGAGCGCCGTCCGAGTTCTGCGATCGCCGCCCCGCGCAGCCCCCGTCCGGGCGAGAGCAGACTGATGGCTTCCAGGAGATTGGTCTTGCCCGCCCCGTTGGGTCCGAACAGGAAGACGGTCGCCCCCTCGGTCTCCAGCTCCGCCCGCTCGTAGGATCGGAAATCTGTGAGGGTGAGGGAGAGAAGGGCGGACGCGGTCACACCCTGAGCGGCATCAGGACGTACTGCACGCCGCTGTCCGCGGGGTCGATGACCAAGGTCGGGGAGGCCGGGTCGGCGAAGCGGAACTCGGTGGTTTCGCCCTGGATTTGGTCGGTGACGTCCATGAGGTAGCGGGCGTTGAAGCCGATCTCGAACGCATCGCCCGTATAGTCGATCTCCAGCTCCTCGACCCCCTGGCCGGCTTCCATATTGCGCACGGTCAGCACCATGCGGCCGGACTCGATCGCCAGCTTCACCGAACGGGACTTCTCCGCCGAGATGGTCGCCACACGGTCCACCGCCTGGGCGAACAGCTTGTTGTCGACGGTCAGGATCTTGGCGTTGTCGCGCGGGATCACCCGCACATAGTCGGGGAAGGAGCCGTCGATCACCTTGGAGGTCAGGGCCGCGCCGCCAAGCTCGAGCCGTACCTTGGCCGGCGAAACCTGCAGCTCCACGCTCTCGGGCGCATCGTCGAGCAGCCGGCGGGCCTCCTGCACGGTCTTGCGCGGCACGATGACGCCGGGCAGGCCGGCCGCGCCTTCCGGCGCCGGCATCTCGGCCAGGGCGAGACGATGACCGTCGGTGGCCACGGCCCTGAGCTTGGCCTGGCCGCCCTCGGAGACGGCGTGCAGGTAGAGGCCGTTCAGATAATACCGGGTCTCCTCGGTAGAAATGGCGAAGCGGGTCTTGTCGATCAGCCGGATCAGGTCGGCGGCCTCGACTGTCAGCCGCGAGGACAGGCCGTCCTGCGACATCACCGGGAAGTCGCCCGCCGGCAGCACCGGCAGGTTGAAGCGCGAACGGCCGGCCGAGACCGACAGGCGCGGGTCGTCGGCAGTGTAGCGCAGCTCCACGTCCGCGCCCTCGGGCAGCTTGCGGACGATCTCGTAGAGGGTGTGGGCGGGGGCGGTGATCTGGCCCGAGCCCTCCACCTGGGCGGAGGCCTCGTCGATGATCTCCATGTCGAGGTCGGTGGCCGAGAAGGCCAGCGAATCCCGGTCGGCGGCCAAGAGCACGTTGGACAGGATCGGGATGGTGTTGCGCCGTTCGACGACGCTTTGCACGTGGCCGAGGGCCTTCAGGAGCGCGGCGCGCTCGATCGTCAACCTCATCTCGTCCGATCCTCGAAAATCCAGCCCCGACTCAGCCCCATCGGGGCTCGCCCCGCAAGCGAAGGGGCGCGCAGATTATCCCAAACGGGCGGCGGGGGAAGGGGCGCTAACCGTCTTCGAAGGCAGGACCTGCGCGAATGTCCCGAACCCTTCGAGACGCACCGCTTTCGCGGCGCTCCTCAGGATGACGACGCCTCGAACTGCACGGAATTCGCCATGGCGAGGCGCGGCCACAAGATCGCGTCTCGAACCACGCGCCTCACCCCCTGAGCTTCCTGAGCAACGCCTCGACGTCGGTGGCGATCGGGGCGTCGACGGCCTTCAGCTCCTCGATCTTGCGCACGGCGTGCAGGACGGTGGTGTGGTCGCGCCCGCCGAAGCGGCGGCCGATGTCCGGCAGAGAGCGGGTCGTCAGCTGCTTGCACAGCCACATCGCCACTTGGCGCGGCCGGGCGATGGCGCGGTTGCGGCGATCCGACAGCAGATCCGCCTGCTTCATGCCGTAGTACTCGGAGACGGCCTTCTGGATGTCGTCGACAGTGATCCGGCGTTCGCCGGTGCGCAGGTGTGGCCGCAGGATGGCCTGGGCCTCGTCGACGTCGACGAGGGCGAGCCGCTCGCCGGCGCGGGCGACCAGGGTGTTCAGGGCGCCTTCGAGCTCGCGCACGGAGTCCACGAAGCGGTCGGCCAGGAAGGCCACCACCTTCTCGTCCACCTGCGAGCAACGCATGCCGTGCTGGCGGCAGAGCACGTCCAGCTTCTTCTGCAGGATGGCCTGACGCAGGCAACGGTCGGCCGGTTCGATGCCGCAGACCAGGCCCGCGGCCAGATGCGAGCGCAGGCGCCCGTCCATCTCGGTCAGGGCCGAGGGCGGCCGGTCGGAGGACAGCACCACCCGGCGGCCATCGCCGACAAGTGCGGTCAGGGTCTGGAACAGCTCTTCCTGGGTGTTGGTCTTGCCGGCGACGAAGTGGGCGTCGTCGATCAGCAGCAGGTCGGCCGCCCTCAGCTCCTCCTTGAACTCGGCGGTGGAGCGCTCCTGCAGGGCCTTGACGAAGGTCGAGAGGAACCGCTCGGCGGTCAGGTAGATGACCCGCTTGTCAGGACGTGTCCTGGCGGCCTCGGCGGCCAGGGCCTGCAAGAGGTGCGTCTTGCCGAAGCCATAGGGCGCGTGGAACAGCACCGGATTGAAGTGTCCGTCCGCCCAGGAGGCCACCCGGCGGGCCACGGCATAGGCGAACTCGTTGGTCGGTCCCGCGACGAAGGTGTCGAAGGTATAGCGATCCTGCAGGCCTGTCGGCCTCGGCGCGCGGGGCTTGATGGCCTCGGCGTCGGGTTCGGGCGCCTCGCTTCTCGACAGGGCCTCCGGCGCCTGGCCGTCGACGGTCGCCAGGCGCAGCGCCGCGCCGCGGCCCGAGGCCTCCATTTCGATCCGGGATTTCAGGGTCAGACGCCGACCCTGGGGATCATGGGCGGTCCACAGCTCGGCGATCCGGCGCCACGCGTTGCGGCGGATCCAATCGGCCGCGATTCCGGTGGGCGTGACCAGCACCACGGCGCCGTTATCTTCCAGCAACCTCGCCTGACCAACCCACGATCCGAAGGTCGCTTCGCCCAGTTCCCGCCTCAGAACCGCACACGCTTGCACCCATACCGAAGCGGCGGGTGATGGGTGTATGTCGCTTGCAATCTCGATCTTTGTCATTGCCCCGATCCCCAACACATAGCTTCGCCGTCCGTGGCCCAGACCCCCCTAGTCCACGGGGACATTCGAACGAGCACAGTCTACCGATGTGGCCCCGCCCCAAGGGGCGGCCGCCGCTGTTTTTCGTCCGTGAAAAGAAGGATGAAACGCTCTGTTCCCGACACTAATCGGCGGGCCGGGCGATTCAATCATTAAAGTTTACGTCGATCCAAATTTCGCTGCTTGACTCGCGCGGCCCCTTTTTTGGCAAGGGAAAGCTGGGCCATGCGGCATTCCGTCCCCCGACGATTTCGGACACCCCTGAAATTCAAAACGCCCCCCGGGTTTTGCCCGAGAGGCGTCGAAAAACTTCACACTATCAAGAGCTTATTTCCAAGCTCAAGCTTGACTTTGGAATCAGGCCACCGAGGCCTTTTTCAATCGGGCCGCGAGCCGCGACACTTTGCGTGACCCCGTATTCTTGTGCAGGACGCCCTTCGAGACGGCCCTCATCAGCTCGGATTCCGCCGCGGCGAAGGCCACCTTGGCGGCGGCTGCGTCGCCGGCTTCGACGGCCTCTTCGAACTTGCGCACGAAGGTGCGCATGCGCGAGCGGCGGGCGGTGTTCACTTCGGTGCGGCGCGCGATCTTTCGGATCGCTTTCTTTGCGCCGGGCGTGTTGGCCATGGGATCTCGTACCTTGCGTCGCGCAGCCGACCGCGGCCCCGCGTGAATTTGAGGAGGCGCGGATATAGCGAAAGGCCCCCTCAGGGTCAACGCGAACGGGCGTTTCGGTCAGAGGAAATTATAGGGATCAATGTCGACCGTCATCCGTATGGGCCCGGGCGGCTTGGGGGCCCGGGCGCGCCAGGTCGACATGAAAGCCTGCAGGTCCACGGTGCGGTCGGCGCGGACCAGGAAGCGTTTGCGCCGGCGGCCGCGCACGAGGCCGAGCGGGGCGTCGGCCGGTCCGTAGACTTCCACGCCTTCGCCGTTGGGCGCCGACGCCGCGAGGGCGCGGGCATAGGCCTCCAACGCCTGGGCGTCGGGGCCGGACAGGATCACCGCCGCGAGCCGGCCGAAGGGCGGCAGGCCCGCCGCGCGCCGCTCGGCCATCTCGGCCTCGATGAAGGCGTC
This sequence comes from uncultured Caulobacteraceae bacterium, assembly GCA_964614675.1. Taxonomy (GTDB): domain Bacteria; phylum Pseudomonadota; class Alphaproteobacteria; order Caulobacterales; family Caulobacteraceae; genus JANWHQ01. The sequence continues at coordinate 5,236 of CAZTMF010000023.1, forward strand.
GCGGTCCTTCGCCATCAGCGCCTGCATCACCGGGTGCTCCGGGCAATAGGTCTGCAGGAGGGCGCGGCCCGGCCGGTCGGCCCGCCCGGCGCGGCCGGAAACCTGGGCCAGGAGCTGGTAGGTGCGTTCGCCCGCGCGGAGGTCGCCGCCGCGGAGCGAAAGGTCGGCGTCGACCACCCCCACGAGGGTCAGTCGGGGGAAGTTGTGCCCCTTGGCCGCCGCCTGGGTGGCCACCAGGATATCGATCTCGCCGGCCTGCATCTGCTCGATCAGGGCCCGCGCCGCCTCTGGATGCTGGACCGTGTCCGAGGAGAAGACCGCCATCCGCGCCTCGGGGAACAGCTGGGCCGCCTCCTCGGCCACGCGCTCCACGCCTGGGCCGATCGAGGCCAGGGAGTCCTTGGCGCCGCAGTGGGGGCAACGCTCGGGCCGCGGCATGGAGAAGCCCGTCAGGTGGCAGACCAGCCGGCCGGAATAGCGATGCTCGACCAGCCAGGACTGGGTGTCGGGCGCGCAGAGCCGCTCGCCGCAGGCCTTGCAGAGCACCAGCGGCGCATAGCCCCGCCGGTTCAGGAACAGCAGGGTCTGCTCGCCGCGCGCGAAGGTCTCGCCCATGGCCTGCACCAGGGGCCAGGACAGCCAGCGGCCGGGCTCGGGCGGGGTCTGGCGCAGGTCGATGAGCTCGATGTCGGGCAGCACCGCCTGTCCATGCCGGGCCTTGAGCCTGAGCCAGCGATAGCGTCCCTGCTCGGCGTTCCAGAGGGATTCCAGGGACGGGGTGGCCGAGGCCAGGATCACCGCCGCATCCTCGATCTTGGCCCGGGCCACCGCCAGGTCGCGGGCGTGATAGATGAAACCCTCGTCCTGCTTGTAGGAAGCGTCGTGCTCTTCGTCGACGACGATGAGGGCGAGCTTGCCGAACGGCAGGAACAGGGCCGAGCGGGCCCCGACCACGATGCGGCAGCGGCCCGTGGCGACCGCCTCCCAGACGCGCCGGCGGTTGGGCGAGGCGACGCCCGAATGCCACTCTCCCGGCTCGGCCCCGAACCGCTCGGCGAAGCGGGCGATCACCGCCTGGGTGAGAGCGATCTCGGGCAGCAGCACCAGCACCTGGGCGTCGGGGTCCTTGGCCAGCACCGCGGCGACCGCTTCCAGATAGACCTCGGTCTTGCCCGAGCCGGTGACGCCGTCGATCAGGGCCGCCTGGAAGCCGCCCTCGTCCAGCATGGTCCTGAGCGCTTCGACCGCCGCCGCCTGGCTCGGGTTCAGCTTGGGGCCGGGACGGGCAGGGTCGGGCGCCGGGAAGGAGGCTGGGATCTCGCGCAGCTCGATCTCGAGCGCGCCTTCCTGGATCAGACTCTTGATCACCGCGGTCGAGACGCCCGCGACCTCGGCCAGCGCCTTGGGCGGGAAGCTCCCCGCGTCGGCCGTCGCCAGCGCCTTCTCGCGCGCCGGCGTCATGCGGGCGGGCCTGAGGCCGGTGGCGCGCAGCAGCTTCTGAGGCCGCGGCTTGGGCGCGCGCGCGCCGCGCAGGGCGATAGCCAGGGGCTGGCCCGGGCTGTCGACGGCGTAGCGGGCGGCCCAGTCGATGAACTCCAGCGCCCTGGTGGGCAGCGCCGGCTCGGCGTGGCGGGCCAGCACCGATTTCAGGGGGCGGTTGTGGCCGTGGGCGTCCTTCAGCGCCACCACGGCGCCGGACACCTGACGCGGACCCAGCGGCACGGCCACCAGCTCGCCGACCTTCAGGTCCATGCCCTCGGGCTCGGCGTAGTCGAAGGCTTCGGGCAGGGGCAGGGGCAAAAGGACCTGGGCGATCCGGCTCATGACCGTGGTCATCGCCGAGATTGGCCGGCCCGTCGAGGGCCACGGAGTCTCACGGCGCACGCCGAAAGCCAGCATTAACCGAACCTGGGGTTCTACTCCTCCCGACGGCCTTCTTGAGCGGGAAGGCCGATGCACTTGGGCGGGGTTGGACGATGGGCGTTCAGGACACGGGCCAGGCGGAAGCCAAGGCCGCGGCGCAGGATCAGGTCAGCTGGGAAGCCGTCCAGGCCTTCCTGCGCGCCGATCCCGGACTGATCCGGGGCGACCAGGATCTGCTCGGCGAACTGGGGCTTCGCATCCACGCCGCCAATGTGGTGGACTTCATTCCGCCGGCCCTGGCCCGGCGCGCCCTGGCCCAGGCGCCGGACGCGGCCGCACGGCGCGAGCTCGAGGCGGTCGTCCGGGCCAACCACGCCGCCCAAGCCCAGGCCCACGCCACGGTGCTCGAGGTGCTGGAAGCCCGCAATCACGCCGACCTCGCGCGGCGCCTGGCCGAGGCGGCGCGCCTGCGATTCAACCTGACCGCGGCGACCATCTCCCTGGAGCGCCCCGGCCGCACGCCCTCGGGCTGGCGCACCCTGCAGGTCGGAACCACCGACGCCCTCCTGGGCGCCGAGGGCCTCGCGCGCATGGGCGAGCCGCTGCAGGCCGAGCTCGTGTTCGGCGAGGCCGCCGAGCAGGTGAAGAGCGCCGCCTATATCCGCATCGCCATCTGGTCGCCGGCCCGCCAGGGCGTCCTGGCCTTCGGCTCGCCCGACCCGGAAGGCTTCACCGCCGACATGGGCTGCGAGCTCGTGGCTTTCCTGGCCCGAGTGGTCGAGTGCACGGCGGAACGCTGGCCGGTCTTCTAGGGCATGGCCTAATGACAGCAGCCGAGGCCCTGCAGGCCTGGCTCGAGCATCTGGCTCATGAGCGGCGGGCGTCGCCGCGCACACTGGAAGCCTATGGCGAGGGCGTACGACGCTATCTGGCGTTCCTGGAGCAGCATCACGGCGAACCGCTGGCCCTGAACGACCTGGGCGCCACCCCGGCCGCGGACGTGCGCGCCTATCTGGCCTTTCGCCGCCAGGGCGCCCGGCCCTTGTCGCCGCGCTCGCTCTCCCAGGGCCTGTCGGCCATCCGCGGCTTCCACCGTTTCCTCGACCGGCGCCTGGGCGTTCCCAACCCGGCGCTGGAGCTGGTCAAAGGTCCGCGCGTGAAGCCGTCCGCCCCCCGGCCCGTCACCGAGGACCAGGCGCGGGGGTTGATCCTGGAGGCCGAGGCCGACCCGGACCAGGAGCCCTGGGAAGCCGCCCGCGACGTGGCGCTGCTGACCCTCCTCTATGGCTGCGGCCTGCGCATCTCCGAGGCCCTGTCGCTGAAGCGCAAGGACGCCCCGCTCGGCCCGTCGCTGCGCGTGCTCGGCAAGGGCTCCAAGGTGCGGATCGCGCCGGTCCTGCCGCAGGTGGCCGAGGCGATCGACGACTATGCCCGGGTCCTGCCCTTCGCGCTCGAGCCTGACGAGCCCCTGTTCCGCGCCCGTCGCGGCGGCCCCTATCCGGCGCGACGGGCCCAGGACCTGATGCAGCGGCTGAGGGGAAGGCTTGGGTTGCCGGCCAGCGCCACGCCCCACGCCCTGCGCCACAGCTTCGCCACCCACCTGCTGGGCGCCGGCGCGGACCTGCGCTCGATCCAGGAGTTGCTCGGCCACGCCTCGCTTTCGACCACCCAGCGGTACACCGGCGTCGATGCGGCGGGGCTGCTCGCGGCCTATTCAAAGGCCCATCCGAGGGCCTGACCCGGTCCTCATATGACGGCGCCGTCTGGCTCAAGCATGTTATCTACGGCCGATGGCCGAATCCCGGATTGACCGATTCTTCGGCGGTGGCTGGCGGGGCCCGCTGGCGGCGGCCGTGGTCACGTTCCTGGCGGTCCTGCCGGGGCTGATCGCCTTCCCGGTGATGGATCGCGACGAGGCGCGCTTCGCCCAGGCCACGGCCCAGATGCTCGAGACCGGCGACCTGGTCTCGATCAATCTGCAGGACACGCCCCGCTTCAAGAAGCCGGTCGGCATCCATTGGCTGCAGGCCCTGAGCGTGGCGGCTCTGTCTTCGGTCGAGAAGCGGCAGATCTGGGCCTACCGGATCCCGTCCATGCTGGGCGCCATGGCGGCGGCGGCGGCCTGCGCCTGGGGGGCGGCGGCTTTCTTCGGATCGACGAACGGGGCGGTGGCGGGCGGGCTCCTGGGCTCGAGCCTGGTGCTGTCGACCGAGGGCCTCCTGGCCACCACCGACGCGGCGCTCTGCGGCTCGATCACCCTGATGATGGCCGCGCTCGGACGCATCTATGCCTCCAGCAGGGGCGAAGTGATCGCCCGCACCGGAACCCGCGCGGTGTTCTGGGCGGGCATGGCCATGTCGATCCTGCTGAAGGGGCCCATCGGCCCGCTGGTCGCGTTCCTGACCCTGGCCGCGCTCTGGGCCTGGGACCGCAAGGCCACCTGGATGTCGAGCCTCGGCTGGACCTGGGGAGTCGCCCTGATCCTTTTGGTGGCAGGGCCCTGGGCCTGGTCGATCACCGTCACCACCGACGGGGGGTTCTGGACCGGGGCGGTGATGGGCGACATGCTCTCCAAGGTCGCCTCCGGCCAGGAGAGCCACGGCGCGCCGCCCGGCCTCCATACGATCCTGGCGCCCCTGCTGTTGTTCCCGGGGACGGTGCTGCTGCCCGCCGGCATGATGCTCGGCTGGAACATGCGCGATCAGACCGGCGTGCGCTTCGCCCTCTGCTGGCTGGTCCCGGCGTGGCTCGTTTTCGAGCTGACCCCGACCAAACTGCCCCACTACACCCTGCCGCTCTACGGGGCGTTGGCCTGGCTGATGGCGGCCGCCCTGCAGCAGCCGATCGGCCGGATCAGCCGCGTCACCGGCGCCGCGCTGGGCGTGCTGATGGCGGGACTGCTGGCCGGCGCGGCGATCGTCCTGGCGAACCGATATGGCGGCCCGTCGAGCCTGGGCTGGGCCATCGCCTCGGCCGTCTTCGTGATCGCCGCCGCAGCAGCCGGCGTGGTGCTGATCCTGTTCAAACAGCGCTCCTTCGTGGCCCTTGGCGCGGTCCTGGGCCTCGGCATCTTCGGCCATGACGCCCTGGCCGCCGGTCTCGTCCCATCGCTGCAGCCGCTCTGGGTCTCCAATCAGGTCGCCGCGACGGTGAAGCGCGCGGGCGTCGATCCCCGCAACGGCGTGACGCCCGGCCCCATCTCTGTGGCCGGCTACGGCGAGCCCTCGATCGTCTTCCTCATGGGCACCCGCACCGAACTCGGGACTGGCGAGGTCGCCGCCGCGGCGATCTCCGATGGCCGGCCGGCGGTGGTGGAAAGCCACGAGATGAAGGAGTTCCAGGAGGCCCTGAAAGCCCAGGAAGCCCGCGCGGCGCCTGCCGGCGAGGTCAAAGGGATCGACTATTCCAAGGGCAAGCCGGTCGATCTCTTCCTATATCGGTCGCTGGAGAGCGGAGATCAGAAATGAACCGCAGGATAGAGATCGTCGACGTGAGCCCCCGCGACGGGCTGCAGAACGAGCCCACGCCGCTGTCGGTCGCCGAGCGGCTGGAGTTCATCCATCGGCTCGAGGCCGCGGGCGTCCGGCGGATCGAGACCGTGTCCTTCGTCAATCCCAAGCGCGTGCCCCAGATGGCCGGCGCCGAGGAGATCATGGCGGCCCTGCCGCACGCCGAGGGGCGCTCGCGCATCGGCCTCGTCCTGAACCTCAAAGGCTGGGAGCGGCTCAAGTCCACCAGCTGCGACGAGGCCAATCTGGTGGTCTCGGCCACGGACAGCTTCGGCCTCAGGAACCAGGGCATGACCACCGCCCAGCAGATGGAGTTCGTGGGCGAGATCGCGACGGATCAGGCGCAAAATGGCGGTCCGCCGCTGAGCCTCACGGTCTCCGTGGCCTTCGGCTGCCCGTTCGAGGGCGAGGTCCCGCTGGAGCGGGTGACGTCGATCGCCCGGGAGGCGGCGGCCCTTGGGATTCCCGAGATCGCCATCGCCGACACCATCGGCGCGGCCGATCCCTGGGCGGTGCGCGAGAGGGTCGAGGCGGTGCGTGAGGCGGCGCTGAAAGCGCGGCTGCGCCTGCACTTCCACGACACCCGCAACACCGGCCTCGCCAACGCCGCGGCGGGCGTGGACGCCGGCGTCGGCGTGCTCGACGCCAGCTGCGGCGGCATCGGCGGCTGCCCCTTCGCCCCGGCCGCCACCGGCAACGCCGCGACCGAGGACCTGGTCTATATGCTTGAGCGCGGCGGCTTCGACACGGGCCTCGACCTCGACGCCCTGATCGAGACGGGGCGCTGGATCACCGCCCGGCTTGGCCGCCAACCTACCTCGGCCCTTTCGCGCGCCGGCAGCTTTCCCAAGCCCCGCGCCCCGACGGCGGAGGCCGCCGCGTGAGTGAGGCCGCGCCCGTGCTCGCCGATGTGGGTCCGGACTGGGACGCGATCGACGCCTGGAAATACCGCGACGAGTCCGAGGCGGTCTTCGATCTTTTGGCCCGCGCGCCCCTGACCAAGGAGCAGCGGGCGGCCGTGCGGGCGGAGGCCGAGGCCCTGGTGCGCGGCGCCCGTCGCAAGGCGCGGCGGCAGGGCGTGGTCGAGGGCTTCCTGCAGGAATTCTCCCTGGGCACCCGTGAGGGCCTGGCCCTGATGTGCCTGGCCGAGGCTCTGCTCCGAACCCCCGACGAGGAGACCCGCGACCGGTTGATCGCCGAGAAGATCGGTTCGGCCGACTGGGCCAGCCACCTCGGCCGCTCCGAGAGCCTCTTCGTCAACGCCTCGACCTGGGGGCTGATGCTGACCGGGCGGCTGGTCGACGTCGACGAGGAGGTCAAGAGCGACCTGCCAGGCTTCATGAAGCGCTTGGCCGGCCGGGTGGGCGAGCCGGTGATCCGGGCGGCGGTGGCCCAGGCGGTGCGGATCATGGGCGAGCAGTTCGTGCTCGGCCGCAACATCGAGGCGGCCCTGGCCCGCGCCAGGTCGGAGGGGATGATCTGCTCCTTCGACATGCTGGGCGAGGGCGCGCGCACGGCCGCCGACGCCGAGCGCTACGAGCAGGCCTATGCGGCGGCGCTCGAGACGGTGGGCGAGCGCTCGGGGGCGCTGGGACCGGAGAAGGGCCACGGCGTCTCGGTCAAGCTCTCGGCCCTCTCGCCCCGCTACGAGGCGGTGCAGGAAGCGCGGGTCTGGTTCGAGCTCTATCCGCGACTGAAGCGCTTGGCGCTGATCGCCGCACGCCACGACCTCAATATGACCATCGACGCCGAGGAGGCCGACCGGCTGGTACTGTCGCTGAAGCTTCTGGACCGGTTGGCCCGCGAGCCGGAGCTCGGCGAATGGCGGGGCCTGGGCCTCGCCGTCCAGGCCTATCAGAAGCGCGCGCCCCGGGTGATCGCCGAGGTCGCCGAGCTGGCGCGACAGAGCGGGCGGCGGCTGATGGTGCGGCTGGTCAAGGGCGCCTATTGGGATTCCGAGGTGAAGCGGGCCCAGGTCGCGGGCCGGCCCGACTATCCGGTCTATACGACCAAGGCGGCGACCGATCTGTCCTTTCTGGTCTGCGCCAAGGGCCTGATCGCGGCCGCCCCGCACCTCTTCGCCCAGTTCGCCACCCACAATGCCCACAGCCTGGCGGCGGTGCGGCGGATGGCCTCGGTGGCGGGCGTCGGCATCGAGTTCCAACGCCTGCACGGCATGGGCGAAGCGCTCTACCAGGCCGCCGACGACCTCTACGACGGGGTGACGGTCCGGGCCTATGCGCCGGTGGGCGGGCACGAGGAACTCCTGCCCTATCTGGTCCGGCGGCTGCTGGAGAACGGCGCCAACACCTCCTTCGTCCACGTGCTGCTGGACGAGCGCACCTCGCCCGAAGCGGTGGTGGTCGATCCCATCGACGCGGTGAAGACCCAGCCCGGGCCGCATCCGCGTATCCCCCGGCCGCGGAACCTCTACGGCGAGGCGCGGCTGAATTCCGAGGGCGTCGATCTCAGTGTCCGGGCCGAGCGCGAGCGACTGGGCCGGGTGGTGGCGGCGCTGGACGGCGAGCGGCTCGAGGCCGCGCCGGTGGTGTCGGGCAAGACGGGCTCGGGAGGCGAAACCTCCGAGGCGCGCAGCCCCGCCCATCGCAGCCGCGTCCTCGGGGTGGTCGTGGAAGCCTCCGGCGCCGACATCGACACGGCCTTCAAGGCCGCCAGGGTGGCCCAGCCGGCGTGGGACCGGGCCGGCGGCCACGCCCGCGCCGAGGTGCTGCGCGCCATGGCCGATACGCTGGAAGCCCATCGCGACCGGCTGATCGCCATCCTGGCCCGCGAGGCCGGCAAGACCCTGTCCGACGCGATCGCCGAGGTGCGCGAGGCGGCCGATTTCTGTCGCTACTACGCCCATCTGGCGCAGACCCAGTTCGCCACGCCCGAGGCCCTCGCGGGGCCGGCCGGCGAACGCAATTCCCTGAAGCTGCAGGGTCGGGGCGTCTTCGTCTGCATCAGCCCATGGAACTTCCCGCTGGCCATCTTCACCGGCCAGATCGCCGCCGCCCTGGCCGCCGGGAACGCGGTCCTGGCCAAGCCGGCCGAACAGACCCCGCTGATCGCCGCCGAGGCCGTGCGGCTCTACCACGCGGCCGGCCTGGACCCCCGGCTTCTGGCCCTTCTGCCGGGACGCGGAGAGACCGTCGGCGCCGCCCTGGTCGACCACACGGGCTGCGACGGGGTCGCCTTCACCGGCGGCACCGAGACCGCCTGGCGGATCAACCAGACCCTGGCCCAGCGCCAGGGCCCGATCGTCCCGTTCATCGCCGAGACGGGCGGGCTGAACGGCATGTTCGTCGACACGACGGCCCTCAGGGAGCAGGTGATCGACGACGTGGTGGTCTCGGCGCTGGGATCGGCGGGTCAGCGCTGCTCGGCCCTGAGGCTCCTCTTCCTGCCCAGCGACACCGCCGACGGCCTGATCGAGGGGATTTCCGGCGCCATGGACGCCCTGGTCCTGGGCGATCCGGCCGATCCCTCGACCGACGTCGGACCGGTGATCGACGAGGACGCCAGGGCCGCCCTGGACCTGCACCTGGAGCGGCTGAAGCGTGAAGCCAAGGTGTTGCACCGCCTGGCTCCCGCCCCCGAGCTCGAGCGGGGCATGTTCTTCGGGCCGGTCCTGGCCGAGATCCCGTCCGCGGCCTTCCTCGAGAAGGAGGTGTTCGGGCCGATCCTGCACGTGGTCCGCTACGACCCCGAGAATCTGAAAGCTGTCGCCGGTCAGCTCGCCGCCCGGCGCTATGGCCTGACGCTCGGCGTGCACAGCCGCATCGAGGCCTTCGCCGAAGAGGTGGCCGCCCTGGTCCCCGCCGGCAACGTCTACGTCAACCGGTCGATGATCGGAGCGGTGGTGGGGGTCCAGCCCTTCGGCGGCGAGGGCCTTTCGGGCACCGGCCCCAAGGCGGGCGGGCCGCATGCGCTGCTGCGCTACGCCACCGAGCGCGCGTTCAGCGTCAATATCGCCGCCCAGGGCGGGGATCCGACCCTGCTGAACCTCTGAGCCTCGCGCCGTGATGTTCACGAAGCGCCTGCGCGAACCTGTGATGCGGGGCGAGATCACCTGCTCGGTTCGCATCTGGCAGAGGCCGCACGTGAAGGTCGGGGGCCGCTATCCCTTGGGCGCCGGCGCCATCGAGGTGACCTCGATCCGCGAGATCGGGTTCGAGGGGATCACGCCGGAGCTCGCCCGTCGCTCCGGCTTCCAGGGCGTGGTGGACCTGCTCAAGACCGCCAAGCACGGTCCGGGCGAGCGGGTCTATCTGGTCGAGTTCGAATACCTGCCGAGCCTCTAGGCCGGGCGCAGGAACAGCACCCCGGCGGCCCCGTAACGCCGCTGGTCCAGGACCTCGTACCCGGGCGTCTCCATCTCCGCTTCCCCTGCGCTGCGCTCCAGCACCACCACAGCGTCCGGCGCCAGCCAGCCGCCGGCGTTCAGGGCCGCCAGCGCTGGCCCGGCCAGCTCCTTGCGGTAAGGCGGGTCCAGGAAGGCGATGTCGTAGGGCGCGTCCGTCTCGGGGAGGCGGCCGAGGCGGCTCGCCTCCTGGCGGAGCAGCCGCGCCCGCGCGCCGAGGCCGAAGGCGGCGACATTGGCCCGCACCGCCGCCAGGGAGGCCTCCGCGCGGTCGACGAACAGGCAGGCGGCCGCACCGCGCGACAGGGCCTCCAGGCCCATGGCGCCCGAGCCCGCGAAGACGTCCATCGCCCGCCGCGCGTCCAGCCCCTCGGACCAGGGCGCGTGCTCCAGGATGTTGAACACCGCCTGACGGGCGCGGTCGGAGGTCGGTCGAACGTCCTGGCCCTCCGGCGCCTGGATTGTGCGTCCGCGCAGCGCTCCTGCCACGATCCGCATCAGCCGGTCCGCCTGTCGGGAGGGATCGTTACATTTCGCAAGCGCGTTAGAGTGTCCCGTGATATGTTGCGCCGCAGCATTCACCCATCCTCGGAGCATTCACATGCCCGCGACCAAGGCCCTGCCTCAGTTTGAAGCGTTCGGCGGCTATGTCGATCCGTTAGCCGCCAGCCAGACGGTCCTCAAGCTCTGGATCGAGTCCTGGCGCGCCAGCATGAACACCGCGTTCTGGTTTTCCGAGCGCTGGATGGAAACCGTCTCCGCCTTCGCGCCCACCGCCAACAACGCGCCGCCGACGCCGCGCCCGATCGCCGCCATCATCGACCTG
>CAZTMF010000024.1:0-15496 GCA_964614675.1 uncultured Caulobacteraceae bacterium
GGCGCGCCACGAGCCAGGACGATCTCGTTCCAGACCTGGTCGACGTTGGTCCAGGCGAGGCGGAAGGTGGGATCACCCGCGACGATCCCGTCGAATTCCAACGGCAGGCGTTCGGCGGCGATCAAGGCCTGCCGGCCGCCGTTGCTGCAGCCCAGGAAATAGGAGTGGTCCGGTTCGCGGCCGTAGAAGGCCTGGATTATGCCCTTGGCCGCCCAGGTGGTCTTCTCGACGGCGCCGTAGGCGTAGTCGATGCGGGCCTGCTGATCGGCGCCGAAGCGGGCGTCCATCAGGGACGCCCCGCGGTGGCCCCCGTCGGTGGTGACAACGGCGAATCCCTGCGCCAGGGCGGAAGGCCGGACGCGGCCGGCCATGGCGCCCAGGGCCGGGTTCAGGACGCAATCGAGACCGCCGCCGCCTTCGAAGACGAACCGCCCGTTCCAGGCGGTCGGCAGGCGCAGTTCGAAGCCGACGCCCAGGCGTTGGCCGGACGCCGAGGTCCGCGGCGAGATCACGGCCCGGAACAGGCAGTGTTCGGGAAGGCTGACGCTCCTCGCAGGCGGGCCGCCTCCCGACGCCTCCATGGGACCTTCGGCGACGAGCCGGACGTCCTCTGTTTGCAGATGGGGCCATGCGAACGCCTTCAGAGCGGCGCACCTGTCGGCCGTTTCGCTAGCTTGGGCGGCGCCGGCCGCCCCGCCCGTCAGCATCGCCAGGACAAGGATGACAAGCAACCGCATCGCGCCCTCCCGGCCGGAACGAACTACAAGCCCTTGCGCGAGACCGTCCACTGCGGGTCTCGGCAGAGGCTGCAATCGGGTCCCACGAAGGTCTTGGCGGCGTTCGTGTCGCCCAAAAGCTGCCAGTCCAGCCAAGCGCGCGTGACCTGGGCCTCCTCGCCTCCGTTCGGCTGGGTGAAGGTGCCGCCGTGGCCAACATCGTGGCTGGCCAAGAGGGCCGGGACCGTGTCGATCCGGGCGAAGTCGTCCGTCCCGTTGGCGTAGGCGATGTCGGACTTGCCGCCCAGCAGATAGAGCACGGGCGTATGCAGGGTCTTCAGCACCGACTTGTCGATCTGGAGGCCCTGGATCGGGCTTCCGCTGTTGAAGACGCCGCTGTGCAGGATCAGCACGGCCTTCACGCGGGGATCGCCGGCGACCGCCAGGGCCTGAAGGCCGCCGCAGCTGAATCCGGAAACAGCGACCCTGCTTTCGTCGAGGCGGCCGCGCCAAGGACCGGCCGCGCGGTTCGCCGCAAAGGCCTGCTCAAGGCCCGCTTCGAACTGAGCCGTCGTGGTGCGGACGCTGAGACTCGCCGGACGGGCCGGCGCCCCGGCCGCGGCCGGCGGCGGTGGCGGCGGGGCGGCTGGCGGAGGGGGTGCGCCGGGTCCGGACAGGATCGCGCCCGGCGCCACCGCCAGATAGCCGTGCGATGCGATTTCTTCCAGGAACAGCCGCTCGGCCGCCCCGTCGTCGGTGCAGCCGCCGTTGCCCCAGACCAGGATGGGCAGCTTGCGCCCGCCCAGCTTGCTGAGGTCCGCGGGCCGATAGACCACATGGCCCGGGAAGGCGGGGTCTTCCGACTTCATCGCCGGAAACGGACCCGTTCCCTGGGTGTCGGGCAGCTTGTGATAGGCCTCCATGGCCTTGGCGAAATCCTGCGAGGGAGCCGCCGGCTGAGCCGATCCCGTCCCGCCGCCAAGCGCCACGGCGAGCAGGCAAGCGCCCCCCGCAGCCGCAAAGATCACACGCCGGATCATGTCGCCTCCCCAGGCTTGCCGTCCAGGGCGCCTGCCCATGGACCTTGGCCGCACCTTCATGCAATCGTTTGATCAACACAACTGGGCGTTCGGAGGAAAGCCGCCGTGAAATCATTGCTGGCCGCAGGTCTCGCGGCCGCCTCATCGCTCGCCGCCGCGTCGCTGGCGCACGCCCAGGAAAGCCCGGCGGACGCATGCCGGGCGCTGACGGGCCTGGCGTCACCTACCCTGCGGGTCGAGGCCGCGGAGCTGACGCCGGCCGGTCCGATGAAGGCGGCGTTCGGCCCGCCGGGCGCCCCCGCGGTGGTGCTTCCCGAACACTGTCGGGTCCGCGGCACCCTTGATCCCCGGACCGGCGTTGGCGGGAAAAGCTATGGCATCGGCTTCGAATTGCGATTGCCGACCAAGTGGAACGGCCGCTTCCTGTTCCAGGGCGGCGGCGGCCTGGACGGCGCTGTCAACCCGGCCGTGGGCGGCGGGGGTGCGGGCGAGCCCGCCCTGGCCAGGGGCTTTGCGGTGGTCACCACCGACGCCGGGCACCAGGGCATGGACGCGAGCTTTGCCGACGACCAGCAGGCGCGACTGGACTACGCCTATCAGGCGCTCGGCAAGGTGACCGTCGAAGCCAAGGCGATCATCGCCCGATTCTATGGCCAGGGTCCGAAGCGGTCCTATTTCATGGGTTGCTCCAACGGCGGACGACAGGGGATGATGGCGGCCCAGCGCTATCCGCTGGAGTTCGACGGCATCATCGCCGGAGACCCGGGGTTCCGGCTCAGCCGCGCGGCAGTGGGCGAACTCTGGGACACCGCCCAGTTCGCGAAGATCGCGCCGCGTGACGCTCAAGGACGGCCGATCGTGAGCCAGGCCCTGAGCCCGGACGACCTGAAGCTCCTGGCCAAGGCGACGCTGGACGCCTGCGACGGTCTCGACGGGCTGAAAGACGGCATGATCAACGACGTGCGCGCCTGCCGTTTCAGCCCGCGCGTGCTGACCTGCAAGTCGGGGAAGACCACGGCCTGCCTGAGCCCGGCCAAGGTCGGGGCGATCGAGCGGATCTTCTCGGGCGCCCACGATTCCAAGGGCCATCCGCTCTACGCCAGCTGGCCCTACGACGCCGGTGTCGGCGACATGGGCTGGCGGATCTGGAAGATGGGCTCGGCGCCCACCGGCGCGGCCAACGGCATCAACCAGACCATGGGCCAGGACGCCCTGCGCCGCTACTTCACGACGCCCGCGGACCCTGCCATCGGTCCTGAGACCTTCGACTTCGACAAGGCGGCGGACCTGACGGCCCAGACCGGGGCGATAAACGATCCCACCTCCACCTTCCTGAGCAGCTTCGTCCAGCACGGCGGACGGCTGCTGATCTATCAGGGGGTCAGCGATCCGGTGTTTTCGGCCAATGACATCGTCGGCTGGTACGACCAGCTGGCCAAGGACGCGGGGCCGCCCCAGGACTGGGCGCGCCTGTTCCTCGTGCCGGGCATGAACCACTGCCAGGGGGGGCCGGCGACGGATCGGTTCGACGCCCTGAGCGCGATTCAGGCCTGGGTCGAGGGCGGGCCGGCGCCCGAACGGCTCGTGGCGACCGGCGCATCTTTCCCGGGACAGAGCCGGCCGCTCTGCCCCTATCCCAAGGTCGCGCGCTACAAGGAGGGGGACAAGTCGAGCGCCGACAGCTTCTCCTGTTCGCCTTAACCTGGAGCCAAGGCGAGCGCGCCGAAGAGCCCGGAGTCCGATCCGAGGCCGGGCTCAACCAGATAGCTGTCGAGTTCGTCGGGTCGAGGGCGAACCAGATAACCTGAGAGTTGAGCGGCCATCCCGCGCCTAGCCGCCCGGAGAACCCCGGGCCGACGGCCGACGCCGCCGCCCAGCACGATCCTCCGGGGCGATACGGTCAGGGCGAGCGCGGCGCAAAGCTGGCCGAGATAGTCGCCCGCGAGCGCCCATACAGGATCGTCGTCGCCGATGCGGGCCGGATCCTCGCCCGTGCGCGCGGCGATGGCCGGGCCGCTCGCCAGCCCCTCGACGCAGGCGCCGTGCCATTCGCAGATCCCCGGGAACGGATCGAGGTCAGGGTCTCGGATCGGCCGGAGGTGTCCGGCCTCCGGATGCAGCAGACCATGGACTGGAGCGCCCTCGATGCAAATCCCCGCGCCGACGCCTGTCCCCGCGGTGATGTAGGCGAAATCGCCAAGGCCGCGACAGGCGCCCCATCGCCCCTCGCCGATCGCAGCGGCGTTGACGTCGGTTTCGACCGAGACAGGGACGCCCAGGCCCTCGGTCAGGGCGCCGACCACGTCCGCGCCGGTCCAGCCCCACTTCGGCGTCGACAGGATGCTCCCGAACGCCGGACGTCCTGGATCGAGCTCCAACGGACCGAAGCAGGCGAGGCCCACCCCCGCGAAGTCCCAGCCGTCCGCCCGAAGCATTTGCAGGACCCGGACGATCGCCGACAGGGTCTCGCCAGGGCCGCTGGTGGTCAGGCGGGTGATCGCGGAGCAACGGCCCGGCGCCTCGCCGGCCACGACCGCGGCTCTGGTGCCACCGAGCTCGACGGCCGCGTGGCAGCCGCTCACGGGCGGCCGACGAGCCAGCGGACTTGATACGGGCCGAGTTGAACGTCCCGGCCGGCCCCCTCCTCCTTCGACAGGAGATCCAGCCACCCGCTCGCCTTGAGCGCCACGCCGGTGCTGCAGTTGGCGTCCGAGAAGTTCGCCACGCATTGGACCGAAGCGGCGCCCTCGCCTCGCATGAAGCTCAGGACCGCGTCGTGGTGCGAGTCCGTCGGCCTCGCCACATGCCGGGCGTCGAAGGCGGCCTCGGTTCCGCGAATGCGGGCATAGAGGGCAAGGTGCTGGAAGACATGACCGGGCAAGGTCCCGCCCTGCCCCCGCAGATCGGCCCGGTCCCAGTCCATGCATGGCCTTTGAAGCCAGCGGCCGTCACGGGGAACGCCGATCGCGGTCTCCTCCACCGGGGCGTCTCCCAAGGCGATCTCGTCGCCCATCCAGACGAGCGGAAACCCGTCGAGAGCGAAGGTGACCGCATACAACAGCAATAGCCTCTTGGCGGCCTCGGAGCCGGGATCGTCGTCCCTGACGCCCACCAGCGCCGCGGCCATGCCGTTGGTGCTGGGCGCGAGCCCGGCGACCGCCTGAAAGGCCGTGCCGCCGGCGAACGAGCCGTTCTCATGGCCCGAAAAGAAGGCCGAGCAGCGGTTCTGTTCCTCGACGCCCAGATAAGGGCTCAGCGCCGACCAGATGATGTCGTCGTGGCAGCGCACGTAGTTCACCCAGGCGCCCCATGCGGGTTTCCGGCCGGCCGCCTTGACCAGTCGCCGCACGGGCTGGGCGCTGCCGAGCGCCAGGGAGGCCCAGAGCGCGGTCATGGCGCCGTTGTTGTAGGCGAGCTGGCATTCCGGTTCGGTGGCCGCCGCCCCGAAATAGGATTTCACCTCCTCCAGACGCTCGATCGCCTCCGCCTTGAGCACGACCCCCGGCGCGGCGATGCTCAGCAGCGCGCGCCAGGCGGCGAGAAGCCAGTGCGCCTCGGGCTGGTTTCGACAGTCCGTGCCCAGCCTCTTCCAGAGGAAGGGCGTGGAATCCATGCGCAGACCGTCCACGCCCAGGTTCGCCAGGCGAAGCATCGCCGCGGTCATCTCGCAGAAGACCGCCGGATTGGCGTAGTTCAGGTCCCACTGGAACGGATAGAAGGTGGTCCAGACCCAGCCCCCCATCTCCTCCGAATAGGTGAAATTGCCCGGGGCGACCTCCGGAAAGACGTCGATCAGCCGCTTCTCGTATTCCGCCACCGCGTCCGGATCCGGCAGGACGATGTAGTAGTCCCTGTATTTCTCGTCGCCCGATCGCGCGGCCTTCGCCCAGGCGTGGTCGTCGGAGGTGTGGTTGCACACGAGGTCGAGGATCAGGTTGAGGCCCATGGCGTGCGCCGTTCTCGCCAGGTCCTGCAGGTCTGCGTTGGTCCCCAGTCGAGGTTCGACGGTTCCGAAGTCGGAAACGGCGAATCCGCCGTCGTTCTCCCCCTCGCGCGCCTTGAGCAGGGGCAGGAGATGCAGATAGGTGACGCCCAGCTCCCTGACGTACGGGAGGCGGCGCTGTAGACCGACCAGATCCCCTGCAAAGCGGTCCACGTAAGCGGAGTAGCCGACCACATTCCCCGCCCGCCACCATTCGGGCCGGGTCCGATCGCGCAGAGTCAATTCCGGCGCCCGCGCCTGTCCGAGCTCCCCGACCACCCTTGCGATGGTCTGCAGCCAAACCTCGCAATCAGGCCGCGTTCCGTAGACTCGCCTGAGGCAGGCCTCCGCGACCGGCCAGAAACGATCCATCCGTTCGGGAAGTTCGAGCCCGCACAGGTCAAGGGGGACGTGCATCTATCCTCGGCCCAATTCCGCTGCACCGGTCATGGACCGTCTATCTCCCCGAGGCGAGCAGCGCAATTGATTGCGAACTTCGCCGCCGTCACCATGCCAATCAGGTCGTAACCGAGCGTATATCGGCGTGAGGCCGCGCGATCCTGAAGACATTCCCAAGAAGAAAGCTTTTGCAATCGATTGCCTAGATAGGTACATCGGATGGCAGGGAGGTCGCAGCTGGGGGACGCTCTCGAAGCTCAGAAGTCCCCTCTGCGTCCGAAAACGCGGGAGGGACGAGTGACTCGCAAATCGAACTATCTAGGCGCCCCATCTTGGCTCGCGCTCACCGTGGCGCTGTCGGCCCTGGCCTCCGCGGCGCACGCGCAGAACGCCGATGAGTCGAAGAAGACCTCGACCGTCGGCGAGGTGGTGGTCACCGCCTCCAGGACCTCGGAAAACATCCAGACCGTCCCCGCGGCCGTCACGGCCCTGAGCGGAGCCGATCTCGAGAAGAAGGAAATCCAGCAGGTCTCGGACCTGCAGCACGCGACGCCGTCGCTCTCGATCACGACTGCGGCCCTGACCCAGAACGTCAATATCCGGGGCATCGGCCTGTCGAGCGGCAATCCGGCGGTGGTCCCGGGCGTGCCGATCTATCTGGACTGGCTGCTGCAGCCGCCGATCGTCACCACCAACGGCTTCTTCGACGTCGGCGAGGTGGAAGTCTACCGCGGTCCGCAGGGGACGTTCGCGGGCGCCAGCTCCACCGGCGGCGCGGTCTTCATCACCTCCAGGAGCCCTACCTTCACGGGCGTCAATGGCAATGTCGAGGCCTGGGGCGGCAGCTATACCGACGTAGGCTCCCGCGGCGCGGTCAATCTGCCCATCAATGACAAGCTCGCGGCCCGGGTGGCCTTCAACATCGAGCGCCGCGACAGCTTCTTCCACAACCTGGGCGGCCAGACGACCCCGACGGGAGGCTCCTTCGAAACCCCGGGTAAGCTGAACGAGCAGGATCTTCGGCTCAGCCTGCTTTGGCAGCCCATCGATAATTTCAGCGTGCTGCTGAAGGTGGGCCTGAGCCAGAAGGACACCGGAGGCTACGACTACCGTCCTATCCCCGGCACCTCCTACGCCCCGTTCGCACCGATCGACCTGCGGACCCTGAACTTCGACCAGCCCGAGAAGAACGACGAGAAGGCGATCCGGAACAGCCTCGAGATCAAGTATCTGATGGCGAACGGCATCACCCTGCGGTCGGTCACGGGCTTCCAGTACAACAAGGTGGTCGACCTCTACGACACCGACGCTTCAAATGGTCCGCCGGCACAATACGAAGCTCAGGATGTGTCCGAGAGGCCCATCACCCAGGAGTTCAATATCCTCTCGCCCACCGAGGGTCGTCTGAAGTGGATCCTCGGGGGGTTCTACTGGCATGACAGCATCAAGGTCGGCCTGGACCTCGCTACGGCCGGGCAGCCGCACACCTACATCAGCATCTTCACGGAAAAATACTCGGAGGCCGTATTCGGCCGCTTCCAGTACGACCTGACCAAGGCGCTGCAGCTCGAGGTTGGCGGGCGCTACACCCATGACGTGGTGAACAATGGGGGCCAGATCCAGATCGGGTTCCCGGGCCTGCCGCCCTTCGTGACCATCCCGAACACCGGCAGCTATGCCGGCAACACCTGGAGCGGCAAGGTCGCGCTCAATTACACGCTCGACGACGCGAACTTCCTGTACGCCTTCGCCTCGAAAGGGGCCAAGGCGGGCGGGACGAACGGCGCCACCAACTTCCTGCCGGAGTCGGTCTGGTCTTACGAGGCCGGTTGGAAGACCCAGCTGTTCGATCACAGGCTGCGGCTTCAGCTAGACGGGTTCTACAACGATTACAGCAACTACCAGGTCGATGGGATCATCAACCTGGCCACGGGGACCTCGGGCACAGGCAACACCAAGGGCGCCACCATCAAGGGCGTGGAATTCCAGGGCCAGGGTCGCTTCGGCGGCCTCGGCGTGGACTTCGGCCTGGCGTGGGTGGATTCCAGCATCGGCCTGGTCACCTTGACCAACAACCGGCTGCTCCCGAACGGCGGCAACAACCTTGGGCCCCAGTGTGCGGCGGGCGTGCCGTCCAACCCGCCGATCTGCTTCAACTACGGGCCCTATTTCGTCTCCGTCCAGGGCCGTTCGAACACCTACGCGCCGCGCTGGACCTACAATTTCGGCGTCGAATACAACTTCGACATGGGGCGCGGCGCGACCCTGACCCCACGGGTCGACTACTCCTATCAGGGCTCACAGTGGACCACCCTGCTGCAGAACTCGACCGACTACCTGGCCAGTCATGGTCTCTGGAACGCCAGGGTGACCTACTCGCAGGGTCGCTACAGTCTGACCGGGTACGTCACCAACCTCGCCAACAAGACCTACGTCAGCGGCCAGTTCGGCAACAACGAGTTCCTCGGGCCGCCTCGACAGTTCGGCGTGCGCGCGTCCTATAACTTCTAGCCTCCCTTGGGAGGGTCGCCCGACCGGCGACCCTCTCGCCTTGTTCCCTTGGCGCTGCAGGTTGCGGCGATCATCGAAAGGTCTCGGCGATGGTGTGGAAACGCAGGTCCGCCTCCCGGGCGGCATGGCTGGCGGGGATCACCTCGACGGTCGCTTTGATCCTGGCCTGGGCGGGGCCGGATTTGGCCCACGCCCAGACGCCACCCCGGCCGGCCGTCCAGATCGACGACGACGGAACGGTCCACGCGCCGGCCATGACGGTGCCGCCTTCGGGCTTCCTCAGCCCGGAGGGAAAGGCCTATCTGGCCCAGCACCTAAAGGACATGCAGAACCCTGCCGCGGTCGCTCAGAAGGACGGCGTTCCCGTCTTCATGCAGGGCTATCTGGCGCGGCAGAAGACCCTCTTCCCAGTGGAGAGGCAGGACACGACGATCGCGGGCGTCCACGCCTACGTCTACACGCCGCGGTCCGGCGTCTCCCCGCGCAACCGCCGACGGGTCCTGATCAACCTGCATGGCGGCGGCTTCTCCGGCTGCTTCCCCGGCTGCGCGGAACTGGAATCCATGCCCCTCGCGTCGCTGGCGCGCATCGAGGTCGTCAGCCTCGATTATCGGGAGGGCCCGAAATACCGGTTCCCGGCCGCCAGCGAGGACGTGGCGGCGGTCTATCGCCATCTGCTGAAACGTTATCCGGCCGCCAACATCGGCATCTACGGCTGCTCCGCCGGCGGCATGCTCACGGCCATGTCTGTGGCCTGGTTCCAGCAGCACGGCCTGCCCCGCCCGGGGGCCGTCGGCATCTTCTGCGCGGGCGCGACCCTGGCGCAGGCCGGGTTCGGCGGCGACGCCGGCTACACTGCCGCGCCGCTGGGCGAATCCAGGCCCGCGCCTCCGCCGTCCCCCGCTGCATCGGGCGACTCTGCGGGGCCGCCGCTGGGCTACTTCGCCGGAACCGACTCCAGCGACCCCTTGGTGGCGCCCGCGGCGTCGGCCGAGGTGCTGCGCCGGTTCCCGCCGACCCTGATCATTACCGCCACGCGCGGTTTCGAGATGAGCTCGTCCGTCTACACACACAGCCAGCTGGTGAAGCTGGGAGTCGACGCCGAGCTGCACGTCTGGGACGGCATGTTCCACGGCTTCTTCTACAACCCCGACGTCCCGGAATCGCAGGAGGCCTACGACGTGATGGTCAAGTTCTTCGACCGCCATCTGGGGCGCTGAGAGCCATGCCGGACGCCACGGACGACGCAACGCCGGCGAACGCCTCTCGCCTGGCCCGCCGGGACCTTTTGAAAGGCGCCACGA
This sequence comes from uncultured Caulobacteraceae bacterium, assembly GCA_964614675.1. GTDB lineage: Bacteria > Pseudomonadota > Alphaproteobacteria > Caulobacterales > Caulobacteraceae > JANWHQ01. The sequence goes on from CAZTMF010000024.1 coordinate 9,953, forward strand.
TCGCCGCGGCCGCGGTGGGAGCCGCACCGGCCGCCGCCGCCGCACCGCGCAGGCTGGCGCGGACCGGCAGGACCGATGACGCAGTCGTCGCTCATGCGGGTTCGGCCGTGGTGGAGACCGAAGCCGGCAAGGTCGCCGGCTACATCCGCAACGGCGTCTATGCCTTCAAGGGCATGCCCTACGGCGACACCACCGGGGGCGCCAACCGCTTCCTGCCGCCCCAGAAGCCCAGGCCGTGGATCGGCGTCAGAAGCTCTCGCCAGTTCGGTTTCGTCTGTCCCCAGGACAAGGGGACGGGCCGCCAGAACGACGAGGAAGCCTTCATCTTCCAATGGAGCGACAGTTTCGAAGGGGAGGACTGCCTCCGGGTCAACGTCTGGACGCCCGGGATCAACGATCGCGGCCGCCGGCCCGTCATGGTCTGGCTTCACGGCGGCGGCTTCGAGGCCGGCTCCGGCAACGACCTGCCCGCCTTCGATGGCGAGAACCTGGCGCGCCGCGGCGACGTGGTCGTGGTCACCCTGAACCACAGACTGAACCTCCTGGGCTTCCTCGACCTGTCCAAGTACGGGGAACGCTACGCGCAGTCAGGCAACGTCGGCATGCTGGACATCGTCGCCGCCCTGGAATGGGTGCGGGACAACATTTCGGCCTTCGGGGGAGATCCGGGGAGGGTCCTGATCTTCGGCCAGTCCGGGGGCGGGGCCAAGGTCGGCACGCTGATGGGCATGCCGTCCGCCAAGGGGCTCTTCCATCGGGCCGTGGTGGAGAGCGGCTCCTTCGCCTTCACCAACCCACCGGAGAAGTCCCGCAGGCTCGCGGACCTGATGCTCGCCGAGCTCGACATCACCGCCACGACCCTCGACAGGCTACACACCCTCCCCTACGCGGAGCTTCAGCGCGCGAGCGTCGCGGCCCTCCGCGCGGCCAACGGCGCTGCGGGCGGCGCTCCGGACCCCGCCAGGATGGCCAGCCGGCTGATGTTCGCGCCGGTGGCGGATGGCCATGTCCTTCCGGAGTCGCCCTTCGCACCAAAGGCCCCCGCCATGTCGTCGGACGTGCCGATGATCATCGGCACGACCCTGAACGAGTTCACCACCGGGATGAACCATCCCGAATACGATCTGATGACCGGCGCTGAGCTGACCATCAGGGCGGAGGCCATGTTCCCCGGTCGCGGGGCCAAAGTCGTCGCGGCGTTCCGGAAGCGTACGCCCATGGCCAAGCCCTTCGACATCTGGTCGCGGATCGCCTCCGCCTCGGTCCGCCAGGCGGCCGTCGACCAGGCCGCGGCCAAGTCCGCGCTCGGCGCGGCGCCAGCCTACCTCTATTGGTTCACCTGGCAGACGCCGATCTTCGACGGCCGGCCGCGGGCGTTCCACTGCGCCGAGATCCCGTTCGTCTTCCACAACACCGATCTCTGCGATCACATGACCGGCGGCGGCGCCCGCGCCAGGGCGCTGGGCGAACTGATGGCGGACACCTGGATCCAGTTCGCTCGGACGGGCGATCCCAACCACCCCGGCTTGCCCCGCTGGACGCCCTTCTCGCGCGGACCGGCGGCCACGATGATCTTCGACGACCAGACCCGGCTCGAGCACAATCCCGACGGCGACGAGCGATCCAGCATCGCAGCCGCTCCCGACCGTTGACGCCGGCTCTCGCGCGGCCTCTCGCCTTCAGCTAATTAGGCCTTATGGACGGCGCGAGCAGACTGAGGGCCGTGAAGACCCAAGGCCAGGCCCCTCTCAAGATGGCCGACATCGCCCGTCTCGCCGGGGTTTCGACCTCGACGGTTTCGCGCGCCCTCGCCGAAAGTCCCGCCATCCCGCTGAAAACCCGGAAGGAAATCCAGCGGATCGCCGCTGAGAATGGCTATGTCATCAACCAGGCGGCCCAGCGGCTCAGGTCCAGTCGGACCCGGACCATCGGGGTGGCCATCCCGCTGGGCCACGAGTCGGACCAGCTGATCTCCGATCCCTTCTTCCTGCAGCTTTTCGGCCACATCGCCGACGAAGTCTCGCTGCGGAACCACGACCTGCTCCTCTCACGCGTCCCGTCGCCGAAGCCAGGGTGGCTCGTGCGCCACGTGCAATCCCAGAAGGCCGACGGCTACATCATCGTCGGCCAGAGCGACCAGCACGAGGAGCTCAACGCCGCCGCCCGGGCCTTCTTGCCGCTCGTGGTCTGGGGCGCCCACCTGCCCGAGCAGGTCTATTGCTCCGTCGGGTCCGACAATGTCGGCGGCGGCCGCGCGGCCGTGGACCGGCTGATCGAAACCGGGCGACGGCGGATCGTCTTCCTGGGCGCGGCGACCCTGCCCGAGATCCAGATGCGGCTCCAGGGCTATCGCACCGGACTGGAGCGCGCCGGCCTGCAAGTTGATCCCGAGTTGATCCTGCCGGCGCATTTCACCGGCGACACCGCCATGGCCGCGGTGCAGGATCTGATCTCGCGCGGGGTCAAGTTCGACGCCATCTTCGCCGCTTCCGACGTGATCGCCCTGTCGGCCCTCAGGGCGCTGCAGGCCAGTGGCGTCTCAGTGCCCGACCAGGTCGCGGTGATCGGCTTCGACGATCTGGAGTTGGCGGAACACTCCCATCCCAGGCTCACCACCATACGCCAGGACCTGAAGCGTGGCGCCGCCACCGTCGTAGAGTTCCTGTTTCGCCGCATGGCGGGCGAGGAGACGCCGTCGGCCACCCTGCCGATCGCTCTGGTGGAGCGGGACTCCACCCCGCAGGTTCCCGGGCATTGACGCCTTGACGGACGCAAACGTTTGCGCACGCTCCTGACCCAGGCGCGGCCGGGTCCGCGGCAGGAGGGAACACCCATGGGTCATGATCTTACTCGGCGAGGACTTACCCTCGCCCTGGCCGCGCTCGGCGCGGCGAGCCCGGCGATAGGCGTGGCCGCTGGGCGCACCGCCGGCGCGAACCCCTCCCTCGCCCTGGTCGATCCCGAGCTCCGAGCCGCGGTACGCGAGCCCGACAAGATCAGGATTCCCATGCTGCGGGAGCAGGACATTCCGGCGTTCCGACGGGGTGGCGGAGGAGCCACGCCCCCGCCCCTGGCGAACCCTTCCGTGCGCCAGCAGCTGATCCCCGGCCGCGGCGACGCGCCGCCGGTGAGGATCTTCATCATCGATGGGGGAGCCGCCGGCGCCCTCCGGCCCGCGATCCTGCACACCCACGGCGGCGGCTATATCCTCGGCTCGCCGCAAAACGACATGCCGAATCTTCAGCGGATCGCGGCCGAACAGGGCTGCCTGATCGTCAGCGTGGACTACCGGCTCGCCCCTGAGACGCGGTTTCCCGGATCACTCGAAGACAACTATGCGGGACTCTTGTGGCTGCACGATCACGCCGATCAGCTGGCCGTGGATCGAAAGCGCATCGTGGTCATGGGTGAAAGCGCCGGCGGAGGCCACGCCGCCGCCTTGGCCCTGGCGGCCCGCGACCGCGGCGAGGTCCCGCTGGCCGGCCAGGTGCTGGTCTACGCCATGCTCGATGACCGCACCGGCAGCGTGCGCCGAACCTCGCCCTATCAAGGCGCCTACATCTGGACCCCTGAGCTGAACGTCCTCGGCTGGTCGGCGCTGCTTGGCGTGCCGGCGGGCTCGTCCGCCGTCCCCAAGGGCGCCGTGCCTGCCCGGGCGGCGTCGCTGGTCGGCCTGCCACCGACCTTCATCGGCGTGGGCGCCCTCGACCTCTTCGTCCAGGAGGACATCGACTACGCCCGCCGCCTCCTGGACGCGGGCGTCCCGACCGAGCTCGTGGTCGCGCCCGGCGCCTTTCACGCCTTCCAGTTCGTCGTCCCCACCGCCCAGGTGTCGCGCCAGTTCAGCCGGGCCATCGACACCGCCTTGGGACGGATGCTGCGACCGGGGCCGTCTGAAGGACCTGGCGCCTGACGTCCTGCAAACGGTTGCGTAGTGGCTCGATCGAGATACTCTGCCCGTCTGGCTCGACGCAGCCGGGCAGGAACCGCTTGACCCAGGGACGGCGCGACAGGCGCCGGCAAGAGCGCAGATGACCGGCCAGGGAACGACCAACATCGGCCTGCTGAAGGCCCTGGCCTTCTTCATGTTCGCCATGTTCGCGATGACCACCGACTCCGTGGGCGTGATCATCCCGCAGGTCATCAAGCGGTATTCGCTGGGAATGACGGCGGGCGGCGCGTTCCAGTACGCGACCATGTCGGGCATCGCGATCGCGGCGTTCGGCCTCGGCTTCCTGGCCGATCGATGGGGCCGCAAGCTGAGCATCGTGGCCGGGCTCCTGCTGTTCGCCGCCTCGTGCGCCCTCTTCGCCGTCGGCCGCGACTTCGTGGTCTTCATCGCCCTGCTGTTCCTGTCCGGCTTGGGCATCGGCGTCTTCAAGGCCGGGGCCCTGGCGCTGATCGGCGACATCTCCCGCTCCACCCGCGAGCATTCGGCCACCATGAACATGCTGGAGGGCTTCTTCGGCGTCGGCGCCATCGTCGGGCCGGCCATCGTGGCCCGCCTGCTGGTGTCGGGGGCGGACTGGAAGTGGCTGTATGTGATCGCCAGCGGGCTCTGCGCGATCCTGATCGCCGTCGCCGTCTTCACCCGCTTTCCCAGGTCCCTGCGACAGACCGAGGTCAGGGCACGGAGCCTGGGCGAGACCTTGTCACTGCTGCGCGACCCCTACGCCTTGGCGTTTTCGCTGGCGCTCATGCTTTACGTGGCGGCGGAGGCGGCGGTCTATGTTTGGGCGCCCACCTACTTGCAGGGCTACCACGGTCCCCTCGCCTGGTTCGCCCTCTATGTCGTGTCGATCTTCTTCGTCCTGCGCGCCGCGGGGCGCTTCGTCGGCGCCTGGCTAATGGCGCACCTGCCCTGGGCGCAGGTCGTGGCAATCTGCAGCTCGGGCGTCTTCCTGTGCTTTGTAGCCGGCTGCGTGGGCGGCCGAGGCGTGGCGGCGCTGACCCTTCCGGCCTCCGGCCTGTTCATGTCGGTCCTCTATCCGACGATCAACTCCAAGGGCATCAGCAGTTTTCCCAAGCCCAAGCACGGCGAGATCGCCGGCATCCTGCTGTTCTTCACCTGCCTGAGCGCTGTGCTGGCGCCCCTGGCCATGGCCGCGTTGAGCGACGCGCTGGGCGACGCGAAATACAGCCTCTATCTGGCCAGCATCTTCGCCGGGCTGCTGGCGGCTCTGGGCGTCTGGAACGCCGTCACAAACCCGACCCGCCAGCGTCTCGCCCAGCGTGACGACGAGGACTATCTCGAGGACGCCGCCGCCGCCGCGGGCGCCGCCGCCTGACGAGGGCCTCGCGCCGGGGTCGAGGCGAGGGCCTTGGCGGCCAGCCTGCTCATGATCGCGTAGCCAGCGAGGTTCGGGTGCACGCCGTCATTGGAGAGATCCGGCCGGAAAGCCCCGTCCGCGGTGGCGAGGCTGCTGTAGTAGTCGAGGTAGAGGCCACCGCTTCTGGCCGCATAGTCGCGCAGCCACCGGTTCAACCGGCGGACTTCCTCGGCGGGGCGGTATTGGGGCTGCCAGCCGATCGAGCCCATCGGCA
>CAZTMF010000025.1:0-15407 GCA_964614675.1 uncultured Caulobacteraceae bacterium
CTCGACCATCCGCCCGACCCGGTCTCGGCCATGGACGGCTACGCCCTGCGTTCGGCGGACGTCGGCGACATGCCGCTGCGCCTGCGCAAGATCGGGGTTTCGCGCGCCGGCGAGCGGTTCAAGGGCCAGCTCGAGCCGCGGACCTGCATCCGCATCTTCACCGGCGCGGTGGTCCCCGAGAGCGCGGACGTCATCGCCCTGCAGGAGGACGCCGAGGAAGCCGGCGACGAGGTCGTGATCCGGGAAGTGGGGCCTAAGGGCCGCTTCATCCGCCGGGCGGGCATGGACTTCAGCGTGGGCCAGGTCCTGGTCCCGGCCGGGCGCGCGCTCACCGCCCGCGACGTCGGGCTGCTGGCCTCCGCCGGGCATGGCGAGGTCGCGGTCCGGCGCCGGCCGCGCGTGGCGATCCTGTCGACCGGCGACGAGCTCGTGCCCCCCGGCGCCATCCCAGGCCCCGACCAGATCGTCGGCTCCAATGGCATCGCCCTGGCGGCGGCGGTGCAGAGCTGGGGCGCCGAGGCGGTCGAGATCGGCATCGCCTCGGACAGGACCGACGCCATCGCCGAGGCCTCCGACAAGGCCAGGGGCGCCGACATCCTGATCACCTCGGGAGGCGCCTCGGTGGGCGACCACGACCTGGTGCAGGCGGGCTTCGCCGAACGGGACTTCAAGACCGACTTCTGGCGCATCGCCATGCGGCCGGGAAAACCCCTGATGTTCGGCCACATCGGCGAACTGCCGGTGCTGGGCGTGCCGGGCAATCCCGTGTCGGCCCTGGTCTGCGCCATGCTGTTCCTGAAGCCGGCGCTGAGGAAGATGCTGGGCATGGCCGAGACCCTGCCGCCGTTCGACCGGGCGCGCCTGGCCCTCGCCATGGGTCCCAACGACAAGCGCGAGGAGTACGGCCGGGGACGGCTGGAGCGCGGCGCCGACGGGGGCCTCGTGGTCCGCCCGTTCAGCGCCCAGGACAGCGCGATGCAAAAGCTGCTCGCCCATTCCGACTGCCTGATCCGCCGCGCGCCCCACGCGCCGGCGGCGGCCGAAGGCGAAGAGGTGGAGATCGTCCGGCTCGACCTGGTCGAGGGCGGCTTCTAGGGCCTGAGCGGCCCCCAAGCGATCTGGTCCATCTCCACGGCGCGACCCTCGACGAGGTCGGCGATGGCCTCGACATCGTTCAGGCCGACGTGCGGGATCGGAGCGTCCGCGAGCGGCGGATCGCTGGCGATGGCCAGGATCTGCGGATCGTCCGGATAGAGCAGCGGCTTGCCGATCACAGCGCGGTGGATCTCGATCTTGGGATGGACCTCGCGCTTGAAGCCCTCGACGAGGACCAGGTCCACGGGGCCCAGGTGCGCGAGCAACTCCTGCAGCCTCGGCTCGGGTTCCTCGCGCAGTTCGCGCATGAGGGCCCAGCGGCGCTCGGAGGAGATCAGCACCTCCTGCGCCCCAGACTCGCGATGGACGAAGGAGTCCTTGCCGGGCTTATCGATATCGAAGGCGTGGTGGGCGTGCTTGACCGTCGACACCGTACGCCCGCGCCGGGTCAGCGCCGGGATCAGGGCGGTGATCAGCGTCGTCTTGCCCGAGCCGCTCCAGCCGGAAAGGCCGATCAGGCGCACATCACTCGGCCGGTTCGACCGCCGGCTCGCGCATCGGCTCGACCCTGGCGGCGCAGTACTTGAACTCGGGGATCTTGCCGTACGGGTCCAGCATCGGATTGGTGAGCCTGTTCGCCGGGCTTTCGTTGAAGCAGAACGGCATGAAGACCATGCCGTCGGCCACGTCGCGGTCGGCGCGCAGGATGGCCTCGACCCGCCCGCGGCGCGTCTCCACCGCGATCATGTCGCCTGGCGTCAGGTCGCGGCGGGCGATCTCCCGCGGGTTCATCGCGGCGATACCGAAGGGTTCGATGGCGTCGAGCACCCCGGCCCGGCGGGTCATGGCCCCGGTGTGCCAGTGCTCGAGCAGGCGTCCGGTGGTCAGCACCAGAGGATACTCGGTGTCCGGCACCTCGTCGGGCGGCAGCAGGTCCGCCGGAACGATGCGGCCCCGGCCGTCGGAGGTCGGGAACCCGGTGGTGAACACGATCTCGTCGCCCGGCACGTCCAGCCCCTGGGCCGGATAGATGACCGAATCCTCGCGCTCGACCCGCTCCCACGGGATGTTCTTCAGGGACGGCATGACCTTGGTCATCTCGGTGTAGACGTCCGAGACCTGCTGGTAATCCCAGCCCATCCCGATCCGCTTGCCCAGCTCGACGATCAGCTCCCAGTCCTGGCGGGCCTCGCCCGGCATCTCCAGCGCCGGCCGGCCGATCTGCACCTGGCGATTGGTGTTGGTGAAGGTGCCGAGCTTCTCGGCGTGGGCCGAGGCCGGGAAGATGACGTCGGCGTACCAGGCGGTCTCGGTGAAGAAGATGTCCTGCACCACCAGGTGATCGAGCATCGCCAGGGCGGCGCGGGCATGGTCCTGGTCGGGGTCCGACATGGCCGGGTTCTCGCCCATGACGTACATGGACTTGATCTCGCCCTCGTGGATGGCGTCGACGATCTCGACCACGGTCAGCCCGCGCTTGGGGTCCAGGGTCTGGCCCCAGAAGTTCTCATAGAAGCCGCGGATGTCGGGGTTCTCCACCGACTTGTAGTCCGGGAAGTACATCGGGATCAGGCCGACGTCCGAGGCGCCCTGCACGTTGTTCTGGCCGCGCAGGGGATGAAGTCCCGTGCCCGGCCGGCCGATGTGGCCAGTGATCAGGGCCAGGGCGATCAGGCAGCGGGCGTTGTCGGTGCCGTGGGTGTGCTGGGAGATGCCCATGCCCCAGAAGATGATCGAGCGCTCCGAGGTGGCGTAGGTGCGAGCCACCTCGCGCAGGGTCTTGGCGTCGATGCCGCAGACCTCGGCCATGTTCTCGGGCGAGAAGCCTTTGACCTTCTCCTTCAGCGCCTCGAAGCCGGAGACGTGGGCCTGGATGTACTGCTCGTCGTAGAGCTTCTCCTCGACGATCACGTGGATCAGCGAATTGAGCATGGCCACGTCGGTGCCCGGCTTGAACCGGAGCGAGTAGGTGGCGTGGCGCATCATGTCCTGGCCGCGCGGATCCATGATGATCAGCTTCGCGCCGCGCTTGACCGCCTGCTTGAAATAGGTGGCCGCCACCGGGTGGTTGGTGGTGGGTCTCGCGCCGATGACGATCACGCACTCGGCCTTCAAGGCGTCGGTGAACGGCGCCGAGACCGCGCCCGAGCCCACGCCCTCCATCAGGGCCGCCACCGAAGAGGCGTGGCAGAGGCGGGTGCAGTGGTCGACGTTGTTGGTCTCGAAGCCCAGGCGGACCAGCTTCTGGAAGAGATAGGCCTCCTCGTTGGAGCCCTTGGCCGAGCCGAACCCGGCCAGCGCCTTGCCGCCGTGCTCGTCGCGGGTCTTGCGCAGGCCCGCGGCCGCGCGCTCCATCGCCTCTTCCCAGGTGGCCTCGCGGAACACCGTCAGGGGATCGACGCCGCGCAGGTCGGCCTTCGCGGCCTTGGGCGCATCGTCGCGGCGGATCAGGGGCTTGGTCAGCCGCTCGGGCGACATGGCGTAGTCGAAGCCGAAGCGGCCCTTCACGCACAGCCGGTTCTCGTTGGCGAAGCCGTCGCGGCCGTCGACCTGGACGATCTTGTTGTCCTTGACCATCACCTTGGTCTGGCAGCCCACGCCGCAGAACGGGCAGACGGAATCCACCGCCTTGTCGAAGTCCTGGATTTCCCGCCGCTTATGGCTCTTGTCCATCAGCGACTTCTCGTAGAGCGCCCCGGTCGGACAGGCCTGGACGCACTCGCCGCAGGTCACGCAGGTGGAGAGGCCCATGGGATCGTGCAGGTCGAACACCGGCGCCGAGTGGCCGCCGCGCTCGCCCATGCCGATGACGTCGTTGACCTGGACCTCGCGGCAGGCCCGCACGCAGGCCCCGCACGAGATGCAGGCGTCGAGGTTCACCGCGATGGCGGGATTGGTGATGTCGAAGGCCGCCTCGTAGCCGGCTTCCTCGAACTTCGAGCCGAAGCGCTCCGAGCCCGAGATGCCCATCGAGCCCGCCCACTCCCAGAACAGGGACTGGTTGTCCGGGCCCTCGTCGCGGGGGCGCATGTTGGAGGCCAGGAGCTCGAAGACCATCTGGCGCGACTTGATCGCCCGCTCGGTCTGGGTCTGCACCTCCATGCCGGGCGTGGGCTTCCTGATGCACGAGGCGGTCAGCACCCGCTCGCCCTTCACGTCCACCACGCAGGCTCGGCAGTTGCCGTCGGGCCGGTAGCCCGGCATGTCCACGTGGCAGAGGTGCGGGATCTTGTTCCCTTCCCGCTTGGCGACGTCCCAGATGGTCTCGCCGCCGTCCGCGGTGACGGTCTTGCCGTCGAGGATGAATTCGATCCGATCGGTCATGCTCAGATGTCCTCGCGGAAATGGATCAACAGGTGGTTCACCGGGTTGGGCGCCGCCTGGCCCAGTCCGCAGATGGAAGCGTCGCGCATCACCGCCTCCAGGTCCCGGATCGCCGTCTCGTCCAGGGGGCTTGCCTGCTCGAGCAGGGCGACCATCTTGCCCGCGCCTTCGCGGCAGGGCGTGCACTGGCCGCAGCTCTCATGCTTGAAGAACCTGAGCAGGTTGAGGGTTGCGTCCTTGGCGCTGTCCTTGTCGGAGAACACCACGATCGCATGGGAGCCGACGAACGCCCCCTGTTTTGCGAGCTCGCCGCCGAAATCGAGCGGGATGTCGCCCATGGAGGCTGGCAGGATGCCGCCTGACGCGCCGCCGGGCAGATAGGCCTTGAAGGTGTGGCCATCCAGCATGCCGCCGCAGTGGTCGTCGATCAGCTCGCGAACGGTGACGCCGGCCGGCGCCTGCTTGACGCCGGGGTCCTTCACCCGGCCCGAGACGGACCAGGAGCGGATGCCGGGATGCTCGGGCTTGCCCTGGGCGGCGAACCACTCGGGCCCCTTCTCGAGGATGTCCCTGATCCACCAGAGCGTCTCGACGTTCTGGTTGAGGGTCGGGCGGCCGAACAGGCCCACCTCGGCGATATAGGGCGGGCGGTTGCGGGGCAGGCCGCGCTTGCCCTCGATGCTCTCCAGCATCGCGCTCTCTTCGCCGCAGATGTAGGCGCCGGCGCCGCGGCGGAGCTCGATGAAGCCAGGCTGGGCGATACCGGCCGCCTCCAGGGCGGCGATCTCGGTCCGCAGGATGTGCAGCACCGCCGGATATTCGTCGCGCATGTAGAAATAGATGCGCTGGGCCTCCACCGCATGGGCCGCGATCAGGGCGCCTTCCAGGGTGCGGTGCGGGTCGCGCTCGAGGAACCAGCGGTCCTTGAAGGTGCCGGGCTCGCCCTCGTCGCCGTTGATCGACATCAGCCGCGGGCCCGGGAAGCTCCGCACGATGCTCCACTTGCGCCCGGTCGGGAATCCAGCGCCGCCGAGGCCGCGCAGGCCGCCGTTGTTCAGGGTCTCGATCATCGCCTCGGCGGTGAGCGCGCCCGACCGCACCTTGGCCAGCAGCTGGTAGCCCCCGTCCGCGCGATAGGCGTCCAGGCCGACGTAGTCCGGGATCACCGCCTCTGTCAGGCCCTCGCGGGCGATGTGCATCAGGCCCTCGGCCGTGGCGTGGTCGACCTCGCGGTCGCCGATGCGGGCCGCCGGCGCGGTGGCGCAGCGCCCGACGCAGGGCGCGCGCACGATCCGCACCTCGGCCGGATCGACCCTCGACGCCAGGGTCTCGATCAGCGCCTCGCTGCCGGCCAGCATGCAGCTGATCGACTCGCAGACCCGGATGGTGATCGGCGCGGGCGGGGCGTGGCCTTCGTGCACGACGTCGAAGTGGTCGTAGAACGAGGCGACCTCGTAGATCTCGGCCTGGGCGAGACGCATCTCTTCGGCCAGGGCGCGCAGATGCCTGGCGGCCAGGTGGCCGTAGCGGTCCTGGATAAGGTGCAGGAACTCGATCAAGAGGTCCCGATGGCGCGGCCGTGATCCCAAAAGCTCGCGCACATCGGCCAGGGCCTTGTCGTCGACGGGCCGGCCCTTGGGCCCCCGATCGCGGCGGCGACGCGGAACTTCAGCGTTCATGCCCGTCCTTCTCTCGACACACTCAACGCACCCCCGGCTCCCGATCAGAGCAGCGAGGAATAGGCCAGAAACTCGACCATCCGCCCCGGCTCAATGGTGGTGAGATCCTCGGATAGCTCGACAAGGCCGTCCGTGTCGATGAGGGACGACAACAGCCCCGCTCCTTCGCGGGGGAACTTGGTCGCTTCCAGGACGCCGTCCTCGCCCTGTCTCAGGCTGGCGCGGACGTACTCCAGGCGCCCGGGCTTCTTCTTGTAGGTGAAGGCGGCGCGGACCATGGCGCCCACCGGCTTGCGCCACGGCGTCCCCGCCAGGGCGAACACGGCCGGGCGCGCGACGTGGGCGAAGGTGACGAAGCTGGCGACCGGATTTCCGGGCAAGCCGATGAAGGGGCAGCCCTTGATCACGCCCATGGCGACCGGGCGGCCCGGCTTGATGGCCATGCGCCAGAACACCATCGAGCCGACGCTTTCGATAGCCGACTTCACATAGTCCGCATCGCCGGTGGAGACGCCGCCGGAGGTGAGGATCAGGTCCTGCCAGGCCGACTCGCGCTCGAGGATGGCGGCGATCCGGGCCGCGTCGTCCGGCAGGACGCCGAGGTCGGTGACCACGCATCCGAGCCGCCGCAACATGGCGGCCAGCATGAAGCGGTTGGAGTCGAAGAGCTGGGAGGGCGAGCGCGCCTCGCCCGGCTCGACGATCTCGTCGCCGTTGGAGAAGATCGCGACCCGCACGCGCCGGCGGACCTCGATCTCGGTCAGGCCCAGGGCCGCGGCGACGCCGACGTCCTGCGGCCGCAGCAGCCGCCCAGCCGGCAGGACCACGCCGCCCTTGCGGATGTCCTCGCCCGCCGGCCGCACATTGGCTCCCCGCTTCAGGCCCGCCGGCAGGACCGCGCGGCCGTCGTCCAGGACCCGCACGTCCTCCTGCATGAACACGGTGTCGGCTTCCGGCGGCATGGGGGCGCCCGTGAAGATGCGGATGGTCTGGCCGGCGGGCGCGGCCTCGCCCGCGGCCATCCCGGCCTGGGTCCGCGAGGCCACCACGAAAGCCCGCTCGGCGCCTGTCGGGATGTCCTCGCCGCGCACCGCATAGCCGTCGACGGCCGAATTGGTGAACGGCGGGAGGTTCAGCGGGGCGACCAGCTCGCCCGCCAGCACCCGTCCGTCCGCTTCCGCCAGCGCCACCAGCTCGATCCCCTCGACGGGGCTCAGCTGCGAGACGATCAGGGCGACGGCTTCGGCGACGGACCGCATGGGTCCGCCCATCGCGAAGCAGTCATCCGAGAGTTGCGCCATGGGGCAGACATAGTCGGCGCGGGCCTTGGGTCAAAGGCCGCCGACGCAGACGCCGCCTCAGTAGTCGAATTCCAGCCCAGCCATCACCGTCCGCGGTGGGGCGACATAGGCCGTGTTGGCGCCGGCGCTGCCCACGATGTTGCCGTCGGCGATCGCCGTGTAATACAGCGTGTCGCCCACATTCATGACCTGCAGCCGCGCCGTCAGGTGACGGTCCAGCCAGGGCACGCTGTAGCGGACGCCGAGGTCCACCGTGGCGTAGGACGGGGCGAAGCTGTTGTTGGTGTTGGTGGCCGCCCGGTTGCTCTCGAAATGCACCGCGCCGGTAAAGGCCAGGCCCTTCAGCGAGGCCGGGTGCAAGTCGCCCGCCAGGTCCACCTTCCATTGCGGCACCCCGACCACGCGTTTGTCGTTGGTGTTCGGCAGGAGCGAGCCTTCGAGCCGCGCGTCGATATAGGTCACCCCGCCGAGCAGGCTCAGGGAGGGCCCGATGGAACCCTGGCCGAACAGCTCCGCGCCCCAGTTCCGCTGGGTCCCGATCACCTGGAAGGTGTTGGTCGCCGCCACCGTCTGGGCAAGGGGCCGCGTCATGCGGAAGCCCGTCACGGTCACCAGGAAGTCCGGCGTCACCGCGTACTTGGCGCCGGCCTCGTAGGAGGTGTCGCGGTAGGGGTTCAGGATCTGGTTGGCGTTGGCGGTCCCTGCCGGCGCGCTCTCGCCCTGCTCAACACTGTTGGCGTAGGTGGCGTAGAAGGTCAGCCGCGCTTCGGGCTTGAAGATCAGGCTGACGGTGGGGCTCCAGACCCCGTTCTCGCTGTCGTGGCTGGTGACCGCGCCGGTCTTGGACCAGCTGGTCGAGGACAGGAACGAGGAGCTGACCACGCCCAGCAGGGACCATTGCGGGCTGAAGTGGATCTGGTCGCCCAGCACGATCGACTGCACCTGCAGACGGCCGGATTCATACTCGCCGCCGTTCGCTGGTGTCGGCTTGGTCGGCAGCACCTTGGGATTGGCCAAGTTGCTGGTCCCGAGCGTGACGGCGATCGAGTTGATGTAGGAGTTCTGGCCGTTGATGAAGCCATTGGTCCCAAGCGTCACGTCGTTGGGCAGGCCCGCCACGGTCACATGGCCGTTCAGCGAGGCCATGTTGCTGAAGATGGTGAAGTGCGGCACCGCGGTGAAGTTCTTCACAACGGTGTAATTGCCGAGGTTGTCGGTCAGCTGGTCGGTGATGCCGAAGAGGCCCCGATGCGCGTCCATGTAGAGGGCGCCCAGCACCAGGTTCCAGTCGCCGAAATCGTGCTTGAGCTTGGCCAGGCCCAGGTTGGTGGTGAGGTCCGCGCCGGCGCCCGGCTGGCCGTAGCCGACGCGCGTGGGGTCGATGGCCGGAGGCAGGAAGGTGCTCTTGCCGCTGAAATAGACGATGCTGCCCGGCAGGCCCGTGATGTCGGTCTCGTAGTGGCTGGCGTCCAGCTCGAGCACCGTGTGCTGGCCGAGGTGGATGTCGAAATCCCCCTGGGCCAGGGTGCGGTTCACGTGGCTCTGGTCGACCCAGGACTCGCCGTCGGCCTTGAGGACGTTCAGCCGGTAGCCGAAGGCGCCCATGCGGCCGCCCAGGTCGGCCTGGCCGGTGAACACGCCGTTGGAATCATAGCTCCCGACCGTGCGCAGCAGCAGGGCGTCGGTGGGCCGCTTGAGCTGGTAGTTGAAGACTCCGGCCGGCGGCTGCGGGCCGTACAGGGCGCCCGAGGAGCCGTTGATCACCTGGATGCCGGACAGGCCCTCGCTGGCCATGGCCGTGGTCCCGACGACGTTCAGTCCGTCCAGGCGCGTGTCCTGGACCACGCTGCCCTGGAACCCACGCGACTGGGGCCGCGACACCTCGTAGCCCTGCTGGTTGCGGATGGTCACCGACGGCAGGTAGCGCAGGATATCGTTCACCGACCGGGCCTGCATGTTCACGATCAGGTCCTCGGGAACCGTCGTCACCGACATGGGTGTGTCCAGGATCGGCTGGGACCCGAGCGGGCCAAGGTCGGCGTTGGGAACCACATAGGTCGGTGCGACGTAGGGCTTGGCCGTAACCACCACTTCGCTCACCTGGGCAGTTTGAGCCGCCGCCGGCGCCGCCGCAATCAGTGCAAGACACGCGAGCGATGCGCCACCGAGCGCAGCCCGGCGAATCTGGAACAGGTCCGACATTCGATCCCCAATCTTATCTATATACGGTCGGATATAGCGCGGGCCGATTTACACGGCTCCGAGGGGATTTCCAGCTGAAACTTCGCGGTCGCGAAATTTTGGGTTTGCAACGTGTCCGGCGGGCCGCTCAGGGCGAGGCGGACACGAACAGGTCCCCGTCGGCTTCGACCAAGCGCATATCGACTGCGTAGAGCCGCGTCAGGGCCTCGGGCGTCAGGATTTCGCGCGGCGCGCCGTCGCCCAGCACCTCGCCCTCGTGCAGCAGGACGGCCCGGTTGAACCACCGCAGAGCCAGGTCCGGCTGGTGGGTCGACATCAGGATCGTATGGCCCTCCCCCGCCAACTCGCTGATGAGCCGCATCAGACGGGCCTGCTGGCCGAGATCGAGCGAGGCGGACGGCTCGTCCATCAGGAGCACCCGCGCCCCCTGGGCCAGGGCCCGCGCGACCAGCACCGCCTGGCGCTCGCCGCCGGAGAGGCCGGCATAGCTGCGCTCGGCGAAGCCGATCAGGCCAAGGCGCTTCAGGGCCGCCTCGATCGCCGCCTCGTCTGCTTCGCTCAGCCTCGAACCCCAGCCGGCCGAGGGCGCCCGCGCCATGGCCACGATCTCGCGCACCGAATAGGGGAAGGTCGGCGCGTGGGCCTGGGGCACATAGGCGACGCGGCGCGCGATCTCGCGCCGCCCCAGGGCCAGGAGCGGCCTGCCATCCAGCCGCGCCTCACCGGCGTCAGGACGGACGAAACCCAGGAGAGCGCGCAGCAGGGTAGTCTTGCCCGCCCCATTGGCGCCCAGCAGTGCGGCGCAGTCGCCAGGCCCGAGGGCCAGGCTGACGTCCCCGAGCACCCGGCGGCCGCCAAGCCGGAAGCTCACACGGTCGGCCTCGATCACCGGGGCGCTCACACCCAACCCCTGCGGATGCGCGGCAGCACCGCCAGGAATATCACCACGCCCAGGAGGTCGCTGACCACGCCCAGCGGGATTTCCGAGGGGGTCAGGGTGCGGGCGAGGCCATCGGTGACGATCATGAAGGCCGCGCCGATGCAGGCCGCCACCGGCATCAACCGCCGGTGCGCCGGGCCGACCATCAGTCGGGCGACGTGGGGCACGATCAGACCCACCCAGCCGATGACGCCCGCGAGCCCCACGGTCAGGGCGGAGGTCACGGTCGCGGCGGCGATCACCACGAGGCGCAGACGAGCGACCGGCAGGCCCAGGCTGCGGGCCTCGTCGTCGCTGAGGGCCAGGGCGTCGAGGTACCTGGCCAGCCAGAGCAGCACGAGGCTGCCGGCGGCGAGGATCGGGCCGACCAGCCAGAGCTGACGCCCCTCGACGGCCGCCAGGCTGCCCAGCAACCAGAAGACGATGTCCGGCAGCTGGTTCTGGGGATCGGCCGCGAACTTCATGATCGAAAGCAGGGCGGTGAACAGGGCGGTCGAGACCAGGCCCCCGAACACCAGGAGCAGTATGCCCGGGTCCCCGACGCCCCGGCCCTCGCGGCCGAAGGCGCGCGCGACGCCCAGCCCCACCCCCACCGCCGCCACACCGCCCGCGAAGCTCAGGGCGAGCCGCACCAGCGGCGGGGCCGAGATCACCACCGCCAGGGCCGCGCCGAAACCGGCCCCGGCCAGCACGCCCAGTATGGCCGGCGACACCAGGGGATTGCGGAACACCGACTGATAGGCGGCCCCGCTGAGCGACAGGCCCGCTCCGATCAGTATGGCGGCGATCACCCGGGGCCCACGCTCGGCGAAGAGGATCACATCGGCCGTGGCGTCGGCGGTCGAGGGGGCGAGGCCGATCCGGTGCGCAAGGGCCTGCAGCACCTCGGCGGCCGGCAAGGGATAGCGGCCGACGCAGAGGCCGGCGAGCACCGCCAGCACCAGCAGGGCCGCGCAGAGCGGCAGGATCGCCCGCCGGGTCATCGCGGCGGCGGCTGGGCCGCCAGGATGCTGGAGACCTCCACGGGCGTCATGGAATAGCCGAACAGCCGCCGATAGAAGCCCGTGGTCTCGCGGGCCATGTCGACGTCCTTGAACCGGTTCGGGTGCAGCAGCTTGGCCGTCCAGAGCAGCTGCAGGGCGAACTCCGGTCCGTGCCGGTCCCACTGATAGGCGCCGGAGGGGTTGCGCACGATGCGGTAGCCCTTCAGCGCCGGCAGCACCGCCAGCGGATTGTCCTCGGCCCGCTCGTCCTGGCCTCCGACGATGATGATGTCGGGGTTCCAGCGGACGATCTGCTCGATCGAGATCGGCTGCAGCGCGCCCTTGAGCTCGTATGCGACGTTGCGGCCGCCGGCCCGGCGGATCCAGTCGTCGATCAGTGTCTCGCGTCCGTCGGCCCGAAGCGGCGTCAGGGAGCCGATGTGCAGCACCCGTAAGCGCGCCTGGTGCGGGATGCCCCGCAGGCCCCGCTCGAGGCGGGCTTCGGCGCCGGCGAGATAGGCGTCGTAGGTCTTGGCCCGGGCGCCGGCCAGCGGGTCGCCGAGCGCGGCCGCCGTGCGGTCGACGCAGTCCCGGAGCGAGCGCATGTCGACCACCTGGCAGGCCATGGCGGGCACGCCGCGGCTCCTCAGCCGGTCGGCCTCGGCCGGTCGGCCCACGAAGGCGAGATCGACCTTGGCCGCCAGCAGGGCTTCGACATTGGCGGGGCTGGCCTGGACCACCGTCGCTTGGCGCAGGCCCGGCGCCAGCCGGTAGAGCCAGGGCTGGGCGGCGGGGGAATCGACGGTCACCACCATCCGGTCGGCCGCGCCCAGCATGGCGACCGTGGCGTTGTGCGCATACCAGAGGTCGGCGATCCGCTGCGGCGGCGCGGCCCGGGCGGACCCGGCGGCCAGCGCCAGGACGACGAAGAGCCAGCGCCTGATCATCCACACTCCGAGGGACGGGAACGGCCAGGCGATCGGCCAGAGCGGCGATCCGGGCCTGACGAACTATGTTCCCCGATATATAGCGGCGCTTCTATTGCGCGGGCCCGGCGAAGGCAACGAAGACGAATGAGCCAGGAGCTGCTGGAGGCAGGACCCGTTCCGACCGACGCCGTCGCCGCGCCCCGGCGATGGTTCGCCTGGAACCTCGACGAGGTCTCCGGCGCCCTCGGCGATCTCGGCACCTTCCTGCCGCACATCATCGGCGCCATCACCGTGGTGGGCATGAACCCGGCCGGGATCTTCGTGACCTTCGGCCTGTTCTACGCCCTGGCCGGAAGCTTCTACGGCATCCCGATCGCCGTGCAGCCGATGAAGGCCGCCTCCGCCGCCATCCTGATCAAGCCGATGAGCCCGGGCGCCGTCGCTGGCGCGGGCCTGGTCATCGGGGCCTTCTTCCTGATCGCCGGCTCCACCGGGCTGGTCGGCCGCATCGCCCGCGCCCTGCCCCCGACGGTGGCGGCCGGCCTGCAGCTCGGGCTCGGCCTCTCGCTGGCTGGCCTCGGGATCCGCTTCATCGCCCACGAGGTCTGGCTGGGCGTCGGCATGTGCATGCTGATGCTGGCGCTGATGCGCATTCCGCGCATGCCCGTCGCCCTGATCGCCGTGGTGGTCGGCGCCGTCGTCGGCGTGCTGACCGGCGCATCCCCCGCCCCGCCGCCCCTGCAGTTCGGCCTTCACCTGCCGCACCTGGTCTGGCCGACCCTCGCCCAGGTCGAGGACGGGCTGATCCATGCGGTGCTGCCCCAGATACCACTCACCCTGACCAACGCCATCATCGTGACCGCGGCGGTGTCCCGTCAGCTGTTCCCCGGCGAGTCCCCCAGGGTCAACGAGCGCAACCTGGCGATCACGACGGGCCTCGGGAACCTGCTGGCCGCGCCCTTCGGCGGCTATCTGATGTGCCACGGCGCCGGCGGCATGACCGGCCACTACCGCTTCGGCGCCCGCACGGCGACCGCGCCCCTGCTCCTGGGGTTGGCGCTCGTGGCGCTCGGGCTGTTCCTGGGGGCAAGCGGCTATCAGCTGCTGCGCGCCATCCCGGACGCGGTGCTGGGCGGCCTTCTGCTGTTCTCCGGGATCGACCTCGCGCTGTCGTCGCGGCCCGGCGAGTACAAGGACGCGGACCTGTTCCTGGTGCTGCTGATGGCGGCGATCGGGGTGGCGGTGAACCCGGCGGCCGCCTTCCTGGTCGGCGTGCCCCTGGCCTACGCCGTCAAGCACCGCTGGCTGAAGGTCTAGTCGACCTAGGCGTCCTCGTGCGCGGCCCGGGGACCTGACGCGGTCTGGGGCCGGGGCTTGGCCAGCAGGTCCTGCTCGAAGTCGTGGAACGGGCCGTCTGCGGCGGCGTCGATCAGCCGGGTCTCGAGCTCGCGATAGGCGCCCAGCAGCCGCGCGCCGAACGGCGTCAGCCTGGCCCCGCCCTTGCCCCCTCCGCCGATGGCCGTCTGCACCACCGGCTCGCTCCAGCAGCGGTTCATGGTGTCGACCAAGGTCCAGGCGCGGCGATAGCTCATGCCCATGACGCGGCCGGCGGCCGAGATTGAGCCCTCACGCTCGATCGCTTCCAGGAGCTCGGCCTTGCCGGGCCCCATGGCGGTGACCTCGCCGCAGAACAGCATGATCTTCAGCTTGAGCGGGCCGACCCTCGACATCGCCAATCCTTCCGAACGACCGCCGGGCCTTGGTCTTACCGCTTCGGGCGCAACAATCCAGGCCTCACTGGAACGCGGGCCGCGGCGGCCTCACGCTGGAGTCGGGGCAGCTTGGCTGATAAGCCGCTGGCGGCATGACCCGCACACCCGCCTCCGCGATCCACCCGGCCGAGCGGCTGGCGGTCCTGGTCAACTACGGCCTTTTGATCGTCGCGCCCTTCACCCTGAACGTCCTGGGCCTGGCGGCGGTCATGGTCGCCTATGCCCGCCGCGGCCACGCCGATCCGGTCACGCGCAGCCACTACGACTTCCAGATCCGCCGCTACTGGATGGACCTCGTCCTGGTGGCCCTGGGCTTCATCTGCGGCGCGGGCGCCCTGGCCGCGGGCTTCGGGGCCGCCATCGAAGGCGGCATGGCCGCCATGGGCGTGCGCGTTCCCGTACACTATGACGCCGTGCACATCGGCGCGGGCGCCATCTTCCTGCTGGTCGCCTGGCTCGTGCTCTGGGCCATGGGATTGCTCGGCCTGCTGTTCGGCTCCCTCTTCGGCGCCCTGCGGCTTGCCTCGGGACAGCCGATGGGTAAGACGCGCCCCTGATGAGCAGCCCTCCCCTCGCCTCCTATCCTGCTCTGCGCATGCGGCGCCTGCGCCAGTCCGACTGGATCCGCCGCCTGGTGCGCGAGACCACCCTGCAGCCGTCGGACCTGATCTGGTCGCTGGTGGTGCACGAAGGCGAGGGCCGCATCCCGGTGGCCTCCATGCCAGGCGTCGAGCGGCTGTCGGTGACAGAGGCGGCCAAGGCGGCTCAGGAAGCCAGGTCCTTGGGCATCCCGGCCATCGCCCTCTTCCCCTACATCGACGGAGAGAAGAAGGACGCCCGGGGCTCGGAAGCCACCAATCCCGAGGGGCTGGTCTGCCGCGCGGTGAAGGCCATGAAGGCCGCCGCCCCTGAGGTCGGGATCATGTGCGACGTGGCGCTGGACCCCTTCACCGACCACGGCCACGACGGCCTGATCGAGGACGGCCGCATCCTCAACGACGCCTCGGTCGAGCGGCTGGTCGAGCAGAGCCTGGTCCAGGCCGAGGCCGGCTGCGACATCATCGCCCCCTCCGACATGATGGACGGCCGGGTCGCCGCCATCCGCGCCGCGCTGGAGGCGGCGAACTTCCAGGACGTGATGATCATGGCCTATGCGGCCAAGTACGCCTCGGCCTTCTACGG
>CAZTMF010000026.1:0-14749 GCA_964614675.1 uncultured Caulobacteraceae bacterium
TCGGGTGAAGAACAATCTGCAGGTGATCACCTCGCTGCTCAGCCTGCAGCAGCGCGCGTTGACCGATCCCAGCGCCCGCGAGGCGATCTCGGACACGCGCCAACGCATCACGGCCATGGCCCTGATCTACCGGGCGCTCTACCAGGGCGCCGACCTGAGGCGCGTTGAGCTCAAGGCCTTCCTGGAAGAACTGATCGCCCAGCTGATCGTCGCCGACCAGGATTCCACCGGGTCGATCCGCACCGAGCTGCAGGCCGACGATCTGGTGATCCACCCCGACAAGCTGGCCCCCCTGTCGCTCTTCGCCGTGGAGGCCATCTCGAACGCCCAGAAGCACGCCTTCGCCGGGCGGGGCGGGACGCTTCGGGTGGTGTTCCGGGTCAATGGCGAGGACGCCGAGCTCGAGATCGCCGACGACGGCGAGGGCGGTGAGTCCCCGCGTCAGGCCACGGGCGTCGGCCGCACCCTGATGACCGCCTTCGCCCGCCAGCTGCACGGCCGGGCGGAGATCCTTCCCAACGAATGGGGGGGCTGCACCGCGCGGCTCACCTTCCCGACGCCCGACATCAATGCGGGCCAGGCCGGCTCAGCCAAGCCAAAGCGGAACCGGGCGGCTGCCTGAACGTTCCAGGTCCGCTCAATCCGCACGGCGTCACAAAGGAGCCGAACATGCGTCAAATGATTCTTCTCATGATCACCGCCGCCGCCCTCAGCCTGGCGGCATGCAACACCGTCAAGGGCGCCGGGCAGGACGTCTCGTCCGCCGGCCGGGCTGTGTCCGACACGGCCGAAGACGCCAAGCACTAGTCCTGGGCGTCAGACTTTCGATTTCGGAAGAGCCCCGCCCTTGCCGGCGGGGCTTTTTCTTTGCGCGCCTCAGGCCGCCGCGCGGGCCGCGGGATCCAACCGGTGCAGCCCGCCATCGAGGGCGATCAGCCCGTCCGGCAGGATTCCCGAAGGCTCCTCCGCGCCGAGCGCCAGATAGCCGCCAGGCGCCAGGGCCTGAACCAGCTGGCCGAGCGCGCGCTCGTGGGCCTCGGGGGTCATCATCGCCAGCACGTTGCGGCACAGGATGATGTCGAAGCCCGACAGATTGCGCAGGTCGGCGTTGAGGTTCACCCGCCGCCAGCGGACCATCGACCTCAGCCTGGGAGACAGGGCCCAGAGCTCGTCGCGCTTTTCGAAATGCCGCGGCAGGAGCCGGATCGGCAGGCCGCGCTGCACCTCGAACTGGGTGTAGAGGCCCGACTGCGCCTTCTCGAGCGCCCGTTCGGAGAGATCCGAACCCGTGATCTCGACGCCGCAGGCCAGGACGCCCGCGCCCGCCTCCTCGACGGTCATGGCCACGGAGTAGGGTTCCTGGCCCATCGCGCAGCCCGCGCTCCAGATCCGGATCGGCGTTCCGGTCGCCCGGCGCACCGCCAGCTGGGGCAGGATCTCGTCGCGCAGCCGGTCGAACATGGCGGCGTCGCGGAAGAAGCAGGTCTCGCCCTGGGCCATGGCCTCGACCACCGACCAGAGCAGCTTCTCCTCCTTGCGCTGGCGCGCGGAGATCAGCATCTCGCGGATCGAGCCGAAGCCCTCGCGCCGCGCAACGGGCGCCAGCCGGCTCTCGATCAGATAGATCTTGTCGCCATCGACCCTCAGCCCTGCGGCCGCGCGGCAGACCTCGACGACGAACTCGACTTCGTCGGTCTTCACAGCAGCTTGGCCTGGGCGAACTTCGACTGCACGATGTCGCTGTCGAAGGGCTTCATGATGTATTCGGCCGCGCCGCAGGCCAGGGCCTCGCGGATGTGGTCCAGATCATTCTCGACCGTGCAGAAGACCACGGTGGGACCTTCTCCCCCACGCTCACGGCGCAGCTGACGCAGGAAATCGATCCCGTTGAGGGCCGGCATGTTCCAGTCCAGCAGGATAGCGTCGGGCATGCTCGCGCGGCACCAGGCGAGGGCTTCCAGCCCGTCGCCGGCTTCGGCCACCTCAAATCCCATGTCCTCGATGATCCGCCGGGCGACCTTGCGGATCACCCGGCTGTCGTCGACGACGAGGCAGGTTCTCACCGCCTATCCCTCGCGCTGCGAGGCTGCAGCATCGGCTGCGTTGGTTAAGGGACGGTGTGAGGGAGGCCGGGCGCGGAGACTTATTCCAGAGGCAGTTTGACGCGCATGCGCACGAGGCCTTCTTCGGCCTCGTATTCCAGCGTTCCGGCCGCCTGATCCACGATCGAGCGCAGGAAGAAGGCCTGCACCCATTGGCCGCCCAGCCCCTCGGCGAAGGGCCGGCCCTCCAGCCCGTCGGTGGCCTCGGGCCTCAGCCGCGCGCGGGCCCCCTCGGCATGCAGTTCGAGGTGAAGCTCGGAGCCCTCTTCGCGGGCCGAGAGGCGAGCCGTGCCGCCGACCGGCAGCACCGCCGCGCCAAGCTGGGCGAGGTTCAGGAGCGCCCGGGCGCCCGGCTTGTTCAGGCCGGGGGGCTCGATCTGCCAGTCCACCTGGGAGCGGGCGTGTTCGAAGAAGTCGCGGGTCAGCCGTTCGAGCTCGCGGCAGTCGAAGACCTCCGAAGCCGTCGAGCCGCCGAAGGCGATTCGCGAGAACGAGAGCAGGGCGGCCAGCTTGCGCGCGCTCGACGCGATCAGCCCCATGGCCTCCTCGCGCATGTCCTGCTGTTCGGGGTCCTCGATCAGGTCGATGCCCGAGACGATCGCGCTCACGGGGCTGATGAAGTCGTGGCAGAGCCGCGCGGCCAGGCGGGCTGCGAGATCCACGGGCAGGATCGCGTCCGGGTGGTCCGGCGACTGGATTGACATCGGTGCGTTTTGCATCTTGGCGAATCTGTCGTGATTTGCCGCTTTGGCAAACCGCGCCTTGCGTGTCAGAGACCCCCAACAAGTGGGCAAAGAGCCTTAATAAGTGGTCGACAGCTTTCTAGAACCGGGGGCTCTGGTGCGTCATCCGGACCGGTCCGACTGGGGCCTGGGGCAGGTCCAGTCGGTGGCGGGCCACAGGGTGACGGTCAATTTCGAGGATGCCGGCAAGCAGACGATCGACACCAACAGGGTGGCGCTGGTCTATGTCGGCCCCGATCCGCGCGAGCGGCCAGGGGGGTTCTGAGGGGGCGGCCTGGGCCCACCGGTCGCCCGGTCGCTTTCGCGGCGCGTGAGCCGCTGATAACGTCCGAAGAAGGGTTGGGGGGAACGAGCGTATGGCCGAAGCGGCTGGCGTCACCGCAGGCGCAAGAGGCGCGTCGATGCGAACCATCGTGGCGGCGTCCTCGGCGGGCACCGCCTTCGAGTGGTACGACTTCTTCA
Organism: uncultured Caulobacteraceae bacterium; assembly: GCA_964614675.1. GTDB lineage: Bacteria > Pseudomonadota > Alphaproteobacteria > Caulobacterales > Caulobacteraceae > JANWHQ01. Next base: position 3,308 of record CAZTMF010000026.1, read on the forward strand.
TCTTCGGCAGCCTGTCCGGCCTGATCGGCAAGCTGTTCTTCGCCAACCTGAGCCCGACCGAGGGCGTGATCTTCGCCCTCGGTGTCTTCGGGGCCGGCTTCCTGTTCCGGCCGGTGGGAGCGCTGGTGTTCGGCTGGGTCGGCGACCGGCTTGGCCGCAAGGGCGCCTTCCTGGTCACCGTCAGCCTGATGGGCCTGGCCACCCTGGCGGTGGGCTTCCTGCCGACCTACGCCCAGGCCGGCATCCTCGCGCCCAGCCTGCTCCTGGTCATGCGCCTGATCCAGGGCTTCGCGCTGGGCGGCGAATACGGCGGGGCCGCGGTCTATGTGGCCGAGCACGCTCCCGACAAGCGCCGCGGCGAATACACCGGCTGGGTGCAGGTGTCCGCCTCCTTCGGCCTGATCGGCGCGCTGGGCGTGATCTATGTGACCAACAAGATCGTCGGGCAGGACGCCTTCAACGCCTGGGGCTGGCGCGTGCCGTTCTTCTTCTCCGCGGTGCTGCTGGCGATCTCGCTGTTCATGCGCCTGAAGCTGTCCGAGAGCCCGGCCTTCAAGAAGATGGAGGCCGTAGGCGGCCGTTCGCGCGCGCCCTTCGCCGAGTCGTTCGGCAAGTGGCGCTACCTGAAGGTCGTGATCCTGGCGCTGGTGGCGATCATGATCGCCCAGGGCGTCGTCTGGTACACCATCTTCTTCTACGTCCAGACCTTCATGCAGCAGATCCTGAAGGTCGACGCCGTCACCGTCACCGAGCTGATCCTGGCGGCGACGGTGATCTCCGCGCCGCTCTATGTGTTCTTCGCCTGGCTGTCCGACCGGATCGGCCGCAAGCCGGTGATGCTGCTGGGCATGCTGATCGCCATCGTCGGACTGTTCCCCAGTTTCCATCTGATGACCCGCTACGCCAATCCGGCCCTGGCCGCCGCCAACGAGCGGACGCCGGTGGTGGTGGTCGCCGATCCGGACGCATGTTCGCTGCAGTTCGACCCGGTGGGCAAGGCGGCCTTCACCTCGTCCTGCGACATCGCCAAGACCACCCTGGCCAACGCCGGGGTTTCCTATCGCAACGAGTCCGCGCCCAAGGGAGCGCTCGCCTATGTGAAGGTCGGTCAGACCCGGGTCCCCTCGGCCGAGGGCGGCGGCCTGCCGACGGCGAAGTTCAAGGCGCTGCAGACCGAGGTGGGCGGGCGCATCAAGGCGGCGCTGAAGGCGGCGGGCTATCCGGACAAGGCCGCGCCCGAGGGCGTCGATTTCGGGGCGCTGCTGGCGATCATGACCGTGCTGGTGGTGGCGGCCACCGCCCTCTATGGCCCGATCGCCTCGTGCCTGGTCGAGCTCTTCCCGACCCGCATCCGCTACACGGCCATGTCCCTGCCCTACAACATCGGCACCGGCTGGGTCGGCGGCTTCGTGCCCTTCGTCTCCTTCGCCATGGTGGTGGCCAAGGGCGACGTCTACTTCGGCCTCTGGTATCCGGTGCTGGCGACCGTGCTGAGCTTCCTGGTCACCCTGTTCTTCCTGCCGGAGACCCGCGGTCGGGATCTGGACCGGGCCGACTAGCGGACCTTGTCCAGCGCCGCGCGAAGCAGCGTCCGCGCCTCGTCCATGCGGCCTTCCATGGCGGCCTGAGCCGCCGGGCCTTCGAGCTGGCTCAGGACGAACCCCCGGCGCTCCTGCAGGTCCGGATACACGGCCTGCACGGCCTTCCTGAACTCCTGCAGCAGGGCGGCCACGCGGCCCGCGCCTTCGGGGATCGCGCCCTCCAGCTCCTGTTTCAGCACCTGGGCCAGGACCGGCGAGGCGCCGCCGGTGCCGACGGCCGCCACCACTTGCCCGCGGTCCACCATGGCCGGGGTGAAGAAGTCGCATAGCTCGGTGCGGTCCACGACATTCACCGGCACGCCGGCCTCCCGCGCCGCCCGCGCGGCCAGCTCGTCGAAGGCGGCGTCGCCCGAAGCGATGAAGGTCAGGACCGCGCCGCGATAGGTGTCCGGGTCCAGCGCCCGGCCGTCGTCGACGCGCTCGATCTCGGCGGGCGAACCCTCGAACAGCCGCGCCTTGCCTTCCGCGTGCTCTCCGACGCCGACGATCACCACGCGCCGGCCGGCCAGGGGGAAGAAGGCGGGGAAGCTGTCCATGGCTGGAGTCTAGCCCAACCGCCGGGTTCGGAGGAGGTCCGCTGGCGTCGGCATTCATTAAGCAATCTCGTTCATGGTGCCGGCCTACAAAGGTGGGGGAGCACGAAAGTCTCCATGAACGGCGCTAGCGATAGGCGCGCCAAGCTTGGCCTGGCCGCTTCACAGTTCGGTCTCGACTACGCCAATTCCAATCCCCGCGGCCGGCCGCCCGAGCAGGAAGTCGCAGACATCCTGCAGATCGGCGCCCGCTCGGGGGTGAAGCTGCTCGACACCATGATCGGCGGCCGCTCCGAGCGCGTGATCGGCGAGCTGATGCCGCGCCCCTGCCCCTTCCACGTGGTGGTGAAGACCGCCCGTTGCGATCGCGGACCCGACCATATCGAGACCGAGGCCCGCGCCTCCCTGGCCAGGCTCGGCATCGATCATGCCCACGCCCTGCTCGTCGAGCAGGCGGGCGACCTCTTCTCGGCCCAAGGCCCGGCCCTCTGGGACCGGATGAAGAAGCTGAAGGACGAGGGCCTTTTCGACCGCATCGGCGTCTCGGTCTATGCATCCGACGATCCGGTGGGCGTGGCCCGCCGCTTCCGCCCCGACATCATCCAGGCCCCTGCGAGCCTGCTCGACCAGCGCCTGATCGTGAACGGAGCCCTGGCGGAGCTGGCCGAGATGGATATCGAGGTGCACCTGCGTTCGATCTTCCTGCAGGGCCTTCTGTTTCTGCCGCCCGATCGCGTGCCGGCGCCCTTGCAGAACGCCGCCCGCGGCCTCTCGCGCGTGCGCCGGATGATCGCCGAGGGCCGCAGCGACCCCCTGCAGGCCGCGCTCGGCTTCGCCCTGGCCCGGCCCGAAGCCGCCACGGTGATCGTGGGTGTCACCACCGCCGCCGAGCTGCAGGCGGTCGTCGCCGCCGCGGCAAGCCCGCCGCCCGATCTGGATTGGGACGAAATGGCGCTCGAGGATCCCGTGGCCCTCGACGGCCGCTGGGCCGCCGCCTAGGCCGGTTCGACCGCCGCCACTGCCGGCCGCCTCAGCTTCTTGCTCAACAGGACCAGCCCCACCATCACGACCACGATGACGCCCGTGGCGGCGAAGCGGCCGAAGTCCAGGCCGCCTTCGGCGACGGGCTTGGTCAGTGTGTCGCCGAGTGTGGCGACGAGCGGGCGGGTCAGGACATAGGCGGCCCAGAACAGCACCGCCTGGGGCGCCCATTTGCGCCAATGGACCAGGGCCACGACCAGGATCAGGGCGCTGAACAGGAGGGCGCCCTTCTCGAAGCCGAGGTTCAGGCCGGTGTCGTCGGCGGTGAAGTCGCCGAGCGCGGTCCCGAGGGTGTTCGAGACCAGGATGGTCAGCCAGTAGAACACCTCGTCCTTTCTCCCGACGATCTTGTCGGCCCGGATCGCCCCGGTGGTCAGCTTCCAGGCGGCCAGCACCGCGAGGACGGCGCAGAACAGGATCCCTGAGGACAGCACGTAGCCGAGGTGCAGGCTGCGGTCGAAGAAGTCCGAGGTGGTGGTGCCGACGGTGGTCGTGGCGATCACCACCAGCCAGTAGATCACCGGGTGATAGCGGTGCGCGCGCACCTGCAGGCCCATGGTCACGGCGAAGAAGGCCAGGAAGATCAGGGTCGCGGTGGCGTAACCGAGGTTCAGGGTCATGGAGAGGGCGTCGCCGCCGGTCTCGCCGACCGTGGTGGCGCAGATCTTCACCAGCCAGAACATCAGGGTGGCCTGAGGCGCCTTGCTCAGCGCCTCGTGCAGAGCTGCTTCGCGGCGCTGATCGGTCATGACGGTCGGAGCCCTGGTCTGTCTGGGGACTATAACGGCGGGATCAACCAACCGGCTCGAACACCATCAGCCGGAGAGTGCCCGGCATGAGGCGGGGCCGGGTCCCAGCAGGCGTGTTGGGGTCGAAGTCGCCGCCCGCCACGAACAGCCGTCCCGAGACTGGATCGACCGCCATGGTGCGGGCGCCCCTGACCGTGGGGATCGGGCTCAGCGCCGCATAGCTGTCCGGCGTCTTCTGCTGGATCACCGAGACCGTGCCGTCGCCGTTGGAGCTGAAGACCCGCTTGCGGACCGGGTCCCAGCCCGCGGAATCGCTGCCGCGCCCGATCGGCACGGTGGCGACCACCGCGCCGGTCTTGGTATTCAGCACCACCATCAGGCTGTTGGCGCAGGTGGAGAAAAGCCGGGCGCCTGAAGAGTCCACGGCGATGCCATGCGGGCTTTCGCACATGGGCATGGCCCAGCGGGCGCTGATCTTCCCGGACCGGGTGTCCACCACCACGATCTCGCGCTTCTCCTCGCCGTTGACGTAGAGCCGCCCATGGTCGTCGCCGACCCCGGCCTCCAGCTTGCCGCCGGCGTCGATGGCGCCCACCGACGTGTTGGTCTTGGGGTCGATGATCGAGACCTTCGCCGAGTCCCCGTCCATCACGAAGACGCGGCCGCTCGCCCGGTCGGTCACGATGCCATCGGCGTCCGGCGCGGCCGCCAGGGTCGTCTTGATGGCTAAGGTCTTCAGGTCGAACGCCACCACAACGCCGGCGCGGCCGTCGTCGGTGAAGCCCTGGCCGGTGGCGTGCGAGATACCGGTCCCGTGCGTGCCGCCGGCGACCGGCTGGACCTCACCCACGACCTTGCCCGCCGCTGCGTCGACCACCGTCAGACGGTCCGAGTGCGCCACATAGACCCGGTCGCCGGCAGGGTCGAACACGACATAGTCCCACCGGTCCGGCGCACCGAGCGGGATGGTCTTGGCCAGGCGGTAACCGGGGGCCGCTGGCTGACCCCACGCGCCCGCAGCGCCGAGCGTCAGGACGGCCACGCCGATATGGGCGGCGAGACGGAGCGGTTTCATGGATGGCCCTTTCAACGGCGAGGGTTCGCCGGACCCGTACGCTAACGGCTATATCCTGCATCACGCATCACCCCGGCATTGGGGATCGCCAATGTTCGGGGCCGCTCCTGCGCAAAGATGATCCGCACCTCCAGACCCGGCTCGGCGTCGCGGAGTTCGGCGCGGGCGTCGTGTAAGCGGGCGACGGCTGCGACCAACGCCAAGCCCAGCCCGCTGCCAGGTGTCGAGCGGCTGCGTTCCAGCCTATAGAAACGGTCGAACAGCCGGGGCAGCTCGTCCGCCGGCGCGCCCGGACCGTCGTCACGGACGATAAGGAAAGCGCCGCGCTCGTCCCGGCCGGCGCCGACTCGGATGTGCGACCCGGGCGGGGTGTGGCGCAGCGCGTTCTCCACCATGTTGACCAGGGCCTGGGTCAGCAGCTCGGCGTCCCCATCGACGACGGCGCTCGCGGCCGGCTCGGCCGACAAGGTCCTCCGGCCCTCCTCGGCGGAAGGCCCGAACGCTTCGGCCACCGTGGTCACCAGGGCCGACAGGTCCACCGACCGGAACCCTGCCCGCCGCGTCCCCGCCTCGATCTGGGCGATCCGCAGGAGGGCGGCGAAGGTGTCGAGGATCGCGCCCAGATCCGCCAGCGCCGCCTCGATTGCCATTGTCTGAGCCTCGGCCCCCCCGGCGCTGAGGCTCGCTTCCAGCCGCTGCTTCAGCCGGGTGAGCGGCGTGCGCAGGTCATGAGCGATGTCGTTGGAGACCTGGCGGAGGCTGTCCATCAGGGCCGAGATGCGGTCGAGCATCCGGTTGAATGTCGCTCCCAGCGCATCCAGGTCGTCGCCCGCGCCGCGCAAGGGTATGCGCCGGCCGAGGTCCCCATCGATGATCGCCTGGGCCGCGCCCGACATCTCGGAGAACCGGCGCTGCACCTCGCGGCTCAGCGCGAAGCCGCTGGCCACCCCCAGCACCAGCACGCCGAGGAAGGCGAAGCCGAAGGCGCCCACCAGGACGCCGTCGAGCACGGAGACCTGCTGCAGACTTTCTCCGACGATCAGCCGGCGCCCGCCTGGCATGGTTATGCTCAGTATACGGAGCTCATCCGAATGGCCGGGAATGCGCAACGTCGCCCACCCGGGCCGGCTCACCCCCGAGAGCCGTCCGGCCAGCGGCCGGCCGTCCTCGCCAAGCAGGCCGTAGTCCAGGGCGCCCGGCGTGCGATCACGCTCCTCGACCGCGTCAAGCACCCCCTTGATGCCCTCGGTACGGTATTCCTGGGCCAGGGCCAGGGCCTCGGCCTGGATGCGGGCGTCGAGTTGATGCTTCAGCGCCGAGCGTGCGGCCAGCAGGGCCACGGCGCCGAGGACGATGACCGCCAGGCTGAAGACCGTGGTGTACAGCGTCGCCAGGCGCACGCTGTCGGAGCGGAACAGCCTCATTCCGAATCGCGGATGCAGTAGCCGGCGCCCCGGACGGTCTGGATGAGCTGCACGCCCCGCCCGCGGTCGACCTTGGACCTGAGCCTGCTGACGTGGGTCTCGACGATGTTGGTCTTGGGGTCGAAGTGGAAGCCCCAGACGCTCTCCAACAGCATGGTCCGGGTCACCACCCTGCCGGCGTTGCGCATGAGAAAGGCGAGGATCTGGAACTCCCGCGGCTGCAGCTCGATGCGGGCGCGGCCCCGCGTCACCGAGCGCTTCAGCAAATCGAGGTTTAGGTCGCCGACCTGCAGCGCTGTCGGCGCCTCCTGGGGCGGCGGCCGGCGGGCGAGGGCATTCACCCGCGCCAGCAGCTCGGAGAAGGCGAAGGGCTTGACCAGGTAGTCGTCGGCCCCCGCCTCCAAGCCCTCCACCCGGTCATCGATGCCGCCGAGCGCGGTCAGCAGCAGGACCGGCGCCTTGACGCCAGCCGCGCGAATGGTCCGGACGATGGTCAGGCCGTCCGGCGGCGGCAGCATCCGGTCCAGCACGATCACGTCGTAGGGCTCGCCCGCCGCCAGCAGCAAGCCGTCCCGGCCGCTCGCGGCGCGGTCGACGACGTGCCCAGCCTCGTGCAGCGCCCGCAGCAGGAAGGCGGCGGTCTCGTCGTCGTCTTCGACCACAAGCAGTTTCATGCCGCATCCTGCCCGCAAATCCGGATGGCCGTGAAGCCGCCGTGTGGGCCGGCTCCCTCGGGGACAAGCTGTCCGTGGGATTGAGATTTCCCAATGTGGCGGCCAATGGAGCCGACTGTCACAGCGCTGTCAGAGACCTGTGTCCCCAAGTGCAGGCCGGGCGGCGCGTAGGCAAGGGATCAAACCTCGGCCGGCATCGACTGAAAGTTCACTTGGGGCTGACGCATGACCGATCTTCTCCGATCGACCCTCCTGGGGTCGAGCGTACTACTCATGGCCGCTGCGGCCCACGCCCAGAGCGATCCGTCCCCCAGCTCGGTGCACGAACTGGTGGTCACCGCGCCGCGCCAGGAAGTGGTCGCGCGCCAGATCCAGTTCGCCGCGCCGAACCTGGTCAACATCCAGTCCGCTGAGACCATCCTGAAGTACCCGGACTTCAACGCCGCCGAGGCGTTGGGCCGCATTCCCGGCGTTTCGATCTCTACCGACACGGGCGAGGGCCGTTTCGTCAACATCCGGGGCATCGACGGCAACCTCGCCGGGGCTACCTTTGGCGGGGTCCCCCTGCTCAACACCAACCCTGGCGGCACCTATTTCGGCGGCGGCGGCCGTGCGGTGGAGTACGACACCATCCCGACGGGCGCCATCGACGGCCTGGTCGTCTACAAGACCACCTTGCCGGACCACGAGGCCGAGGGCCTGGGCGGCTCGATCGATCTGACGCCGCGATCGGCGTCCACCATCATGCGGCCGTTCCTCGAGGGCGCCGCCGGCTATGGCTACGAACCCGCGCACGACCACGGGGGTCCGCTGAACCTCGACCTGGCCGCAGGCGTGCGCTTCGGCTTCAACGGCTCGCACCTGGCGATCGAGGGCCAGGGAGCGGGTGAGCCGGTCGGGATGGGCTTCTTCTCCAACCCGACGCCCTTCTCCTTCGTGCTGACCGCCTCGCTCCGGAGCGACCACCGCGGCTTCGACGACATCGAAGAGGACTACAACGACCCGACTGTCGACCGGTCCTACGCCGACATCCAGATGCGGCGCTACGACTACAATCGCCGCCGCTTCGGCTACGGGGGCGAGTTCGACTTCAAGCCCAACGACGACCACGCCTGGTACCTGCGCGCCAATATCGCCGGCTACACGGAGTCGGTGAAGAAGAACCGGCTGACTTATGACGACCTGGGCGATACGCCCGATCCCTCCCATCCGACCGGCTTCGCCACAACGACCGACATCTCCCTCGCCAGCACCGATGAGCAGGAGACCCACCGCAACCAGGTCTATGTGGCCGGCGGCGCCGATCATTTCGGCAACGGCGTGGTGCTCGACTATCGCGCGTCTTACAGCCGGGCGACATTCGATGTGTCGAAGAACTACGGGGCCAAGTTCAAGGGTCCCCAGGGGCTGGACTTCAGCTACGACAACTCTGCGAACAACGGCGATTTCCCGGTCATCAACGCCGACCAGACGGTCGTCAACGACCCGAACCACTACAAGGCGATCAAGAGCGTCGGCGACAGCACCGAGTTCGATCGCGACCAGGAGTACGCCTACGCCGCCAACCTCCTGATCCCGTTCCATGCCGTGGGCGACGACGCGATCAAGGTCGGGGGCGAGGTTCGCCTCCGGGACAAGATCTCCGAGCCCAAGTCCTTCACCAGCACCCTGGCGTCGCCGCTCGCCCTGGCCGATGCGTCCGGGCCGGCGGTCACAAACTTCTACGGCCGGTACACCAACGGCCCCAACATCGACATCAACGCCGTCCGCAACGCGGCCATGGCCGGAACCATCGTTGAGGACGACGGGGACTTCACATCGGGTTTCACCGCCCGCGAGGACATCTATTCAGGCTACGGCCAGTACTCGACCAAGATCGGCAGGTTCGGGATCATGGCCGGCGTCAGGGTCGAGGCGACTCGCGCGACGTACGGCGGCTACAGCGACGACAATCCGACCCAGACCTTCGCCTTCGTCACCCAGAACAAGGATTACACGAACGCTTTCCCGACGGTGCAGCTGCGCTACGAGATCCAGCCCGACATGCTGCTACGGGCGACCTATTCGACCGGCATCGGCCGACCGGGCTTCCTGCAGAACACCGCTTCGACCTCCTCCAACCACGACGCCACCGACCCTCAGATCAGCCAGGGCAACCCGGCCCTGAAACCGACCACGGGCAACAACTTCGACGTCTCGTTCGAGTGGTACCTGCCGGAAGGCGGCATCCTGCAGCTCGGCGCCTTCGACAAGGAATTCAACAACTACATCGTCACACAAAACCAGCGGCGGCTCTACACGGGCGCGGATCCGACCTTCGCCGGCCTGATCGTCGGCTACACCACCTACGCCAATCGCCCCGACGCCTACGCGCGCGGGCTCGAGGCGGCCTACCACCAGCAGTTTGTCTGGCTTCCGGGTCTCTGGAAGGGCTTCGGGCTCGACGCCAACGTGACGCTGGTCGACTCCCACATCCTCGAATACGACGCGGCCACCTCGGCCACCGGCCACGACGAGTTCGGGCTTCTCCCCGGCACTTCGCGCCTGACCTGGAACGCGGCAGGCTTCTACGAGGCCCACGGCGTGCAACTGCGCATCGCCGCGGAATATGTATCCAAGGAGCTGTTCTCGCTGGGCGGCTCCAAGGCCACCGACAGCATCCAGGACAACCGCCTGACCCTCGACTTCACCTCCAGCTACGAGGTGCGGCCCGGCTGGCAGGTCTATTTCAACGTCAAGAACCTGACCAACGCGCCGCTCCGGTTCTACGTCAACCAGCCCAGCTTCCCCATCCAGCGTGAGTTTTATGAGCAGACCTTCGAGGCCGGCATCCGGATCAAGCTCTAGCCCGATGGCACGCTTCAGCACCCTCGCCCTGGCGGCGGCGGCCCTTGCGATCGGAGGCGCCGGCCAGGCGCGCGAGCCGGCCTTCGAGAGCGTACCGCGCTACGACCACGTCTTTGTCATCGTCGAGGAGAACAAGGACTACGCCCAGATCATGGATCCGGCCCTGGCCCCGAACATCACGCGCCTCGCGTCCCAGTACGGCAACGCGGCCAGCTTCTTCGCCGAGGTGCATCCCAGTGAGGCGAACTATGTGGCCCTGCTGGGCGGGGACACCTTCGGAATCCATGACGACGACGGCTACTACTGCACCGCGGGATCGGACCGGCCGTTGTGCGACCATTCCAAGGAGGCCGGCTACGTCGATCACACGCTCCGCAAGCCGCACCTTGGCGATCAGCTCCTCGGCGCGGGCCTGACCTGGAAGGGCTATTACGAAAGCCTGCCCGAGCCGGGGTCCCTGGTGGTGACGGCGAGTGACCCCGCCTTCGACAACGGCACGCGCAAGACGGCGCTCTACGCGTCCAAGCACTCGGGCTTTATGAACTTCGCCAGCGTGCAGACCGATCCGGCGCGAGCCCAGCGGATCGTCGGCTTCGACCAGCTGAAGCGGGACCTCGCCTCCGGCGACCTGCCGAGCTTCGCCCTGATCGTGCCCAACCAGTGCAACGAGATGCACGGGCTGAAGGGCGAGGGCGTGCCGGCCGACTGCGACAGCGCGAACAAGGCCGGGCTGATCCGGCGCGGCGACAAGGTCGTGGGCGAGCTCGTGGGCGAGATCCAGGCGACGGCCGCCTGGAGGGGCCGTGGCAACGTCGCCGTCGTCATCACCTTCGATGAAAGCGGCGACAAGGGCCGGGAGGGTTGTTGCGCGGTGACTCCGGAGGCGGCCTCGAACTTCGGCGGCGGCCACATCCCCACGGTGGTGATCACCAACCACGGCCCCCGCGGGCTGAAAGACGAGACGCCCGCCAATCACTACTCGCTGCTGCGCACCCTCGAGGACGCTTTCCGGATCGGGGGCCACCTCGGCCACGCCGCCGATGCCGACAAGGGCGTGCAGCCCATGATCCGGCTGTTCGCCGTCGCGCCGCCTCGCTGAGCAGCGCCGTCGGGTCTCAGTTGACCGTTTCGGCTTCCGGCAACGGCAGCTGAGGCGTCCGCTCGGCAGGGGGAGAGGCGAGTTTGGCGAGGGGCCGCACGGCGGTTTCGACGGGACCGAGCTCGGGCAGCTCCTTGCCCTCGTGGTCCACCGCCAGTTCCTCGAAGCGGCGGGCCTGGGTCATCACCTGGCTTTCCAGCGAGCCCACGAAGGAGTTGTAGCGGCCGACCGCGGACTCCAGCGCCTTGCCTAGCGCCGAGGCGTGCCCGCCCATCACCGAAAGGCGCTTGTACAGCTCGCGGCCCAGCTCGGCGGTCTTGGCGGCGCCCTTGGCCTGATCCTCGACCCGCCAGCCGTAGGCCACCGCCTTGCACAGGGCGAAGAGGGTGGTCGGGGTCA
>CAZTMF010000027.1:0-14585 GCA_964614675.1 uncultured Caulobacteraceae bacterium
GGCGCCCGCCTTGAAGATGTCGGGATAAACGGCGAGCAGGAGCTCCGTCATCATGCCGCCGGAAGAGGTCCCCGTCGCGTAGACTCGGTTTGCGTTCGCGCTGTACTTAGTGATCGTATATTGCACCATCTCGGCGATCGCCTACGACTGCGGCTTCACCAATGTCGCCCACTTCGCGCGCGCCTTCCGTGAGGCCTTCGGGGTGACCGCCAGTCAGGTGCGCAACGGCGTGGGCCCCGCACCCTCACGTTCCGACGCCGCCTAGAGGCAGGACGAGGGCGTCAGAGCTGTTGCGGCTCCAGGCGGCCGTTCCTCAGGGCGAAGACCCGGTCCATGTAGCGCGCCAGGTCCATGTTGTGGGTGGCGATCAGGGCGGCCGATCCCTGCGAGCGGGCGAGGTCGTGGAAGTTCCGGAACACCGCCATCGAGGTCTCCGGGTCGAGGTTGCCGGTCGGCTCGTCGGCCAGGATCACCCTGGGGCGGTTGGCCATGGCCCGGGCGATGGCCACGCGCTGCTGCTCGCCGCCGGACAGCTGGGCCGGCTGGTGATGCGCCCGCTCGCCGAGCCCGAGATCGGTCAGCAGCATCCGCGCCCGCTCGCGCGCCTCCCCGCGCCGCCAGCCGCCGATCATCAGAGGCAGGGCGACGTTGTCCTCGGCGGTGAGCTCGGCCAGCAGGTGATGGAATTGATAGACGAAGCCCAGGGTCTGCAGGCGTACGCGGCTGCGCGCTGCGTCCTTGAGGTTGGAGCAGTCCTGGCCTTCGAGGAAGACCCGGCCCTCGGTCGGGCGCTCGAGCAGGCCGGCGGCGTGCAGCAGGGATGACTTGCCCGATCCCGACGGTCCGATCAGGCCCACGAGTTCACCGGGATAGACGTCGAGATCGGCGCCCTGCAGCACGTGCAGCACGCCATGGCCGCTGGCGTAGTCGCGGCGCACGCTTCTGAGCTGGAGGACCGGCTCACTCATAGCGGAGCGCCTCCACCGGATCGATCCGCGAGGCCCGCCAGGCGGGGAACAGCACCGCCAGGAACGACATGGCCAGGGCCGCGACCATGATTCCGGTCACTTCCAGCCAGTCGATCTTGGCCGGGATGTGGGAGAGGAAATAGACGTCGGCGTTGAACACGTCCGAGCCTGAAATCCACTGAACAAAGCCCTGTATCTGCTTGATGTAGATGCAGAACAGCGCTCCCACGACAAACCCCGCGATGGTCCCGAGGACGCCGATCGCCGCGCCCGACATGAAGAAGATGCGCAGGATGGCCCCCTGCCCCGCGCCCATGCTGCGAAGGATCGCGATGTCGCGACCCTTGTTCTTCACCAGCATCCACAGGCCCGAGATGATGTTCAGGGCGGCGACCAGGACGATCAGCAGCAGGATCAGGCGCATCACATTGCGTTCCACCTGCAAGGCGTTGAAGAAGCTCTGGTTCTTGTCCTGCCAGGTGGTCACGACCGCATCCGGCCCCGCGGCGGCCGCCACCTGAGGGCGGAGGTCGGCGGCGTTGTCGGGATCGGCGACCTTGACCTCGATGACGTCCACGCCCTGGTCGCGGCCGAAGAAGACCTGGGCCTGGGTGATCGGCATGTAGATGTAGGTCTGGTCGTACTGGGCCATGTCCACCGAGAACAGCCCGCCGACGGTGTAGGCCTTGCTGGTCGGATTGGAGCCGAAGGCCGTGGCCCCGCTGGAGGGCGACACCAGGGTCAGGGGGTCGCCGGGCCGCACGTCCACCTGGGCCGCCAGCCGGCTGCCCACCAGGATGATGTCCCCGCCATAGTCTCCCTCGCCGAAGCCCTGCATCGAGCCCGGCCGGATGTTGTGGGCGACGAGCGTCATGCGTCTCAGGTCCTCGGGCCGCACACCGCGGACGATGGCGCCGGTGATCTGGCCCTGACCGACGACCATGGCCTCGGCCTCCACCATCGGGATGGCCTGGGTCACACCCTTGATGTTGCGGATGCGGGCGAGCGCCTGGTCGACCTTGGCCGGATCCTGCAGCATGGCGCCGGAGACATAGAGGTGGCCGTTGAAGCCGAGGATGCGGCCCAGCAACTCGGACCGGAAGCCGTTCATCACCGACATGACGATGATCAGCACCGCGACCGCGGCCATCACGCCGAAGAAGGAGATCGCCGAGACGAGGGCCACCCCGCCCTGCTTGCGCCGGGCGCGGAGATAACGGAAGGCGATGGCCCGCTCCCAGGCCGAGAATGGGCCGGCGGGCGCGGGCGGGTTCGGATCAGCCATCGGCCGCCATCAGGCCCCGAGGACCTTGAGGGCCTCGTCCATCGGCAGGGACTGGCGCTCGCCGGTCGCCCGGCGCTTCAGCTCCACCTTGCCCTCGGCCAGGCCCTTGGGACCGACGATCAGTTGCCAGGGCAGTCCGATCAGGTCCATGGAGGCGAACTTGGCGCCCGCCCGCTCTTCGGTGTCATCGTAGAGCGGCTCCCTCCCCGCGGTTTCCAGCGCTGCATAGGCCTGCTCGCAGGCGGCATCGACGGCGGCGTCGCCGGCCCGGAGGCTGACGATCCCCACGCCGAACGGCGCGACGCTGTCGGGCCAGACGATGCCCGCCTCGTCGTGGCTGGCCTCGATCAGGGCGCCGACGAGACGCGAGACGCCGACGCCGTAAGAGCCCATCTGCGCGGGCTTGTCGCCGTCGGGCCCGGCCACGACCGCCTTCATGGGCGCGGAGTACTTGTCGCCGAAATAGAACACCTGGCCGACCTCGATCCCGCGCGTCTGGACCCGCCGCTCGGCGGGCGTCTCGCGCTCGAACCGAGCCTGGTCATGAACGTCCTCGGTGGCCGCGTAGAGCCTGGTCCATTCGGTGAGGATGGGCTCGAGGTCAGCTTGGTAGTCCACATCTTCCCCGGGTATCGGCAGGTCCAGCACGTCCTTGTCGCAATAGAGCGCCGACTCGCCGGTGTCGGCCAGGACGTGGAACTCGTGCGAGAGGTCGCCGCCGATCGGCCCCGTCTCGGCCCGCACCGGAATGGCCTTCAGCCCCATCCGCGCGAAGGTCCGCAGATAGGCGACGAACATGCGGTTGTAGGAACGGCGGCCCGCCTCGTCGTCGACGTCGAAGGAATAGGCGTCCTTCATCAGGAACTCGCGCCCGCGCATCACCCCGAAGCGCGGCCGCTGCTCGTCCCGGAACTTCCACTGGATGTGGTAGAGGTTCTTGGGCAGGTCCTTGTAGCTGCGCACATAGGCCCGGAAGATCTCGGTGATCATCTCCTCGTTGGTGGGCCCGTAGAGCAGCTCGCGCTCGTGTCGGTCGGTGATGCGCAGCATCTCCGCCCCGTAGTCGTCGTAACGCCCGGACTCCCGCCACAGGTCGGCCAGTTGCAGGGTCGGCATCAGGAGCTCGATGGCGCCGGCGCGGTTCATCTCCTCGCGGACGATCTGCTCGACCTTCTTCAGCACCTTCAGGCCCAACGGCAGCCAGGCGTAGATGCCGGCGGCCTCCTGGCGGAGCATCCCAGCGCGCAGCATCAACCGGTGCGAGACGATCTGCGCCTCGGCCGGGGTCTCCTTGAGAACGGGCAGGAAATAGCGGGAAAGACGCATCTCAGATCCAGGCCGGAAGGGAGGCGCCAATTAGCCCTGCGTCGCCCCGGTTGGCAAACGCGTGCGGGCGCCGCGTCACATCAAAAGGACGGGCTTGATCGTCTTGCCGGTCTCGGAGTCGTGCATGGCCTCGGCGATCTTCTCGAAGGGATAGGTGGTGATCAGCTTCTCCAGAGGAAACCGGCCCTCGCGGTGCAGCTCGATCAGGCGCGGGATGAACTCGCGCGGCTCTGAGTCGCCCTGGACCACGCCGCGGATGCTGCGTCCGCCCAGCATCAGCTCCGAAAGCCTCACCGGCAGGTCGCCGCCGGGCGAGGTGACGAAGGCGAAGACGCCCTTGGTCCCGAGGCTGGCGATGCCCTGCTGATAGACCTCCATCCGGTCGGTGGTGTTCAGCACGAAATCGACGCCCGCCCCGGTCAGGGCATGGATGACGGCGACGGGATCGGCCGCGCGGGCATCGACCTCATCGGTGGCGCCGAGCTCCCGGGCGAGGGCGAGACGCTCTGGATCGACGTCGATCGCAACGATCCGGTCCGCGCCGACCGCCTTGGCCGCCATCACGGCGCTGAGACCGACGGAGCCGACGCCGAAGACGGCGAGGCTCTGCCCCGCCCCGACCTTCAGGGCGTTCAGCACCGCCCCTGCCCCCGTCTGGATCCCGCAGCCCAGCGGCGCCAGGCGCTCCAAGGGGATGTCGTCGGGGGCCTTCACCACCTGGCGGGCCTCGCAGACTGCGTGGGTGGCAAAGGAGGACTGGCCGAAGAAGACGCCATGGACGAGCTCGCCGTCGCGAGAGAGCGGGCTCGAGCCATCCGGACGCGCGCCGCCGAAATTGCGCGGGACGCACTCCAGGCAATAGGCCTTGGAGTCATGACGGCAGGCGGTGCACTCACCGCAGAAGGCATAGCTGATCAGCACCCGATCGCCGGGCGAGATCTCGGAGACGCCCTCCCCGACCTGTTCGACGATGCCCGCGCCCTCGTGGCCCAGCACCATCGGCCGTGGGCCCATGGGGCGGGTCGCGACGCGGATGTCGGTGTGGCAGACGCCGACGGCGACGAGGCGCACCAGGATTTCGCCGGGGCGGGGCGGCTCCAGCTCCAGGGTCTCGATCTCGGGAAGGCCCGCCGCCTCGCGGCAGACCGCCGCCCGGATCCTCACCGGAAGTTGGTCGGAAGCGTGGGGAGGTGGACCCAATGGTATTGCACGCACGCCCAGAGCAGGCAGAACAGGATCGCCGACACCCAGGTGGTGGTGATGGCCTTGCGCCAGAGGTTCGGGTTCACCGGCGCGCCCGGATCGCAGCCCGGCCCCGGATCGATTCCCGCTTCGGCGAAGCTCTTGGATCCCAGCGGAAGGACCGCGAAGAGGGCGATCCACCAGATGGTGAGATAGACGCAGATGTCGGTGAACCAGCTCATGAGCGCGCGCCAGACGGGGTTTGCATCAGCTCAACTAGCACGCCGCCCATGTCCTTGGGATGGATGAAAATGACCGGGACGCCGTGGGCGCCGATGCGGGGTTCGCCGGTCCCCAGCACGGCCGCGCCCTTGGCCCTCATGTTGTCGCGGGCGGCCAGGATGTCGTCCACTTCGAAACAGACGTGGTGCTGGCCGCCCCTGGGGTTCTTCTCGAGGAAGGCCGAGATCACCGAGCCCTCGCCCAGGGGCTCCAGGAGCTCGATCTGGCTGTTGGGCAGGTTGACGAAGCAGACGGTGACGCCGAACTCGGGCAGCGACCGCTTGTCGGTGACGGACGTCGCGCCCAGCAGGTCCCGATAGACCTTCAGGGCGTCGTCGATGGACGGGGTGGCGACACCCACGTGATTGAGCTTGCCGATCATGGACCGAACTTAGCCTATCCGTGCGCGCATCCGAACCGGCACGGTCAGCAGCTGACCTGGTCCAGGCGCAGGCCCAGCATCTGGCGCAGGTCCCAGGCCTCCGGGCCGGTGTTGGACGAGGCGTCGGTCACCCGCCAGGCGCCGTCGGGGGTTTGGCACAGGGACCAGTCGACGGACTCCGGCTTGCCGAAGTTCTTGAACACGGCCACCACCTTGGCCCGGTCGTTGTCGACCTGGGGCAGGAGCGCGAAGCCCGAGATCTCCACGTCCTTGAAGCCGTATCTATAGTCGAAGGCCACCGGACTGGCGCCGCCCGCGCGGGCCGAAGCCGCCTGCAATGCCCTGCCGAGATCGGAGGCGAGCACTTGCCGGGCCCCCACCGCGCCAAGCGCCAGGCCCGGCTCGGCATAGATCTGCTGGACCACCTCCACCGGTTCGGCGGCGAGGGCGACAGAAGCCCCCAACAGGGCGCCCAGCGACAGGAGGACCGCCGGGATCCGAACGAACTTCATACGCTTGCTCCTGCGGCGCCGCCCCGGCGGTCCGCCCGGCGGCGCGCGTTACGCTATCGAACAGTGGAATCGCCCCACGGCTTGCCCAATTGGCAGAGGGTCTGGGCCGAAAATATGGCTCTGAGCCAAAAACCGGGCGTGCTGACGCACGCCGTGCAACTCGGACAGACTGTCAGCCATGACCTTGTGCGTCTACGGCCGCCTGTTCCTGAGCCGGGGTATGGTGCTCGACGAACAGCTTCACGATCCGCCGGACCAGCCAATCGGACACGTGGCGCGTGTTGCCGTCATCGGCGCCAAAGACCGGTGCGTGATCCGGCCCGAAGTGGGGCGAGAGCCAGCGGACGATCTCGAAGGACGGCCAGTAGACGAGGTGACGCCCGGTATCCTCGGCGCAGACCTGATCGGCGGCGACACGCAAGGTCGACTTGGAGACGCAATCGGCGATCACGGCGGACTCCCGCTCGGTCGTACCGCCAAGCGGCACCGGCGATACGGTCAGCACGAACTTGGGCGGCCGGTCCGCCATCCGGGCGACCGAGTCCATCATGCAGTGGAGGTTCTCGACGTTCTCCGCGACCGTGGTCGTCCGCATGACATGGTTTTCGAAGAGATGGTCCGCGGCCGTGGGAGTCTTGGAGACGACGAAGGCGAAGTCCCCGGTGTCCTTGCTGAAGAAGCATACCGCCGCACCCAAGGTGATCACGAACACGTCGCTCTCGGCGATCTGCCTCCGCAATTGCTCGCGCATGCCGGGACCGTATGCGTCCTGGATCGCCGCCGTGGCGGCGTTGGTGACCCCGTTTTCCACCCAGTCCAGAAGATGGCGATTGGCGAAGGTGCTGTTGACGTCCTCTCCGATCTCCGCAGCGTGGACCGTGCGGCCCATCGACCTCAGATGCCGCGCCAGATTCACGGCGAAACACGAGCCAAAGGTCATGAATATGCTTTCGGGCGCGATGATCGGCGCGCCGCGACGCCTGCCCAGCAGGTAGCGACGGACGAGTGTCTTCAGGTCTGCGAAGCTGCGCTGCCGCACCGGCCAAGTCGCGATCTTCGCCCGCGCCGGCGCCAGTTCGGCCCTGGCGCGGGCTAGCTCGAGGAGCAGCGGGGCCTCCTGGTCGGCTGGACGGAGCTCCAAGGCGTGCACGAGAGCGGCCTCCGCCTCGTCGTACCGCTGAAGCCGGAGCAGCGCCTCGCCCAATCGTGTGTGATATTCGGGCGACGACGGATGAAGATCGAGCGCCTCGCGCGCCGTGGATTCCGCGATCCCCCAATCGGGAAGCTTCCCGGCGCAATTGAGCGCCAGGGAATAGGCATGCCGCCGCTGCTTCTCCGCGAACACCCCATCGGAGGTCCTCGCGATCTTGAGGAACAGGTCGAACGCTTCGCGAAGGCGCCCCATGTCCCGGAGCGAGCGGGCCTGCTGATAAAGCGCTTCCGCACTCGTCGGGCTTTCGTCGAGCATGGTGACCTCGGTACCCGGTCGATGACCGTGGCGTTCATTGCAACAGCCGCCGGCTGCGTCCAGCCATTCAAACCAGGCCGTGTGTCGTTCCCCCGCTTGGCCTGCTGATCCGCCGCCGGCGAAGCCCTAAAGGACGTAGTCGGAGATCAGGGCGAGGTTGTCGCGGACCGCGCGCGGCATCCGTTCGTCGATCGCGCAGACTTCGTGACCCTCGAAGGCGCCGCTGCGTCGGATCGCGGCAAGCTTGTCCGCCAGCTCCTCATGGTCGACGCTGGAGTTCTCGATATGGCTGTAGCCCTGCAGCTTGGCCAGAAGGCCGGCGGCGTCCTTGATCGAGGTGAAGTGCCAGCCGGCGTCGTACAAGACATAGCCCTTGCTGTATGCGGGCAGCGCCAGCCGGGCCATGCTGAGGCCCAGACGATCGAGATACTTGGCCCGCCAGACCGCGCCATAGGTCGGCTGGGTGCGGTAGGTGCGGCGCAGGTTGAAGAAGTGGTTGTGGACCTGCATGCCGAGCGCGGCAAACTCGCCCTCGAACGGCTCTATGGCGGCGCGATCGATGATCTCGTCCACATCGCTGACCAGCACCAAGTCGTCGGGAGCGCACAATCGCGCGACGGTCTCGAGCGCCACATCCCGCTGGTAGAACTCCCGGGTCCAGGGAGACTCCGCCCAGGCAGGGAAGTCGACCACCTGATGGACGATCTTGTCGGCCCAAGGTTCAAACGCCGCCTTGTTCTGCTCGTAGATGAGAGGCTTGGGTTTGCCGGTGAAGGTGGTTCGCGCCTCCAGCAGGACGAAATGGTCGACCCAGGGCGACATCTCCTCGAGCTTCAGCTTCAACAGCAGGAGCTCGTCGTAGAACGGGAAGACGTCCACGACTTTCCGCGGGCCCGCCCGTGGCTGGAAGCATGGCCGGACGGCGTCGATCGTCACCCGCCCCACGTAACGCGCGAGATCAGGGCGAGCGACGAACACATCGTCCTTCACGGTCGCGATCGGGCCATGCAGGACGGCCGCGGCCTTGAATTTTCCATGGGCGGCCAGGGCTTCGGCGAAACAGGCGCGAAGTTCAGGCAAGCCGATTTCCGGTGGGGCCGGCTGGTTCGGTTCGCCCGGAGCGGTCACCTGCGCACAGACCCACGCGAACGCCTCGCCAAAGCCCTGCGGAGCGAAAGCCTTCCGCAGCGCCAGAAGGAGGCTCAGGACCAGGGGCGGCTCAAGGACACGAAACAGAATCCGGGCCCGTCTCAGCGCCAGGATCAGCTTCTTGGCGGACGAGCGCGCGCCCATCTGGGTCAGAAACTGGTTGAGCACCCGCGCAGCCTGCCTGTAGCGGTGCAGGTCGATCAGGAGATCAACGAAGTCGAGAAGAGGGGTCCAGTTCGGTGGAGTCTTCGCCCGCGCTTCGTAAGCCGCCGTTCGATCCACCACCTCGGCCAGCGCTCTGGCGCCCACGTGCTCCGGATCGAGGGATAGCGCTTGCTGCAACGCCGACCTCGCCCCCGCAAGCGGGCAGAAGGCGGCGCGGACGCAGGCGAGATCATACCAGTAGCCCGCACGGCTCCTGTCGGCGAAGCGCCGGTCCTCGAGCAGCGAAAGCGCCTCCTCCCAACCCTGCACGGCGGTGAGGGCGGACCACAGCCGCGCTGCGTTCGCCGGCGAAACGCCCTCGCCCTGCTGCATCGCCAGGAGCGAGGCCAGGAGCCTTGGCCGATCCCCAAGCCGCCGAGCTTCCTGCAGGCCAGCGAACAAGGCCGCGCGATCCTGGTGCAGGAGCAGCATCATCGCCTCGACCTGGCTGCGAGGCGGCGTCCAGATGTCCCGATAGAAGGCTGCGGCGTATGTGGGCGAGGTGTTCGCAGCTGCTCGTGGCAATCGAGGATTCAGCAGCATCGAGTGACTAGACCCTCAGGACCACCGTCTCGACGATCGGCCGGCGGTCCCAGATCCTCTGGCAGGCCTTCTTGACCTTCCGGGAGACCAGGGTGCGCACCGCCTCGTCGTCGTCGCGACCGGCGCCATCCATGCTCTGGACCGCCCGGCGGGCCTCGTCCTCCAGCTCTTCCAGCGCCTCTTCGAGCGGCAACTCCTCGTCGCCCGGCAGGCCGATGGAGCTGATCGCGGGGCCGGCGGCGATGCGGCCCTTCCGGTCGAGGACGAGCGAGATGTTGAGCACGCCGTTCTGGGCGGCGTGGCGGCGCTCGCGCAAGGCTTCGCCGTGTTCGGGGGTGACCATGCCGGCGTCGACGAACAGACGGCCCGACGGCACCTCGTCGATGATGCCGGGATGGCCGGGCGCCAGGCGCACCATGTCGCCGTTGCGCGGGGTCACGGTGGTCGGGACCTGCAGGTCCTTGGCCAGAGCGGCGTGTTCCAGCAGGTGGCGCCGTTCGCCGTGGGTCGGCACGGCGATCTGGGGCCGGGCCCACTGGTACATCTGCTTCAGCTCGTCCCGGCAAGGATGGCCGGAGACGTGGATGTGCGGATGGTCCCGCTCGGTGTAGAGGCGCACCCCGCGGTCGGAGAGCTTGTTCTGCAGGTTGCGGATCGGGATCTCGTTGCCGGGGATCACGCGGGAGGAGAAGATCACCGAGTCCCCCTCCCCCAGGTTCACGTGCGGGTGCGTTCCCTCGGCGATGCGCGACAGGGCGGCGCGCGGCTCGCCCTGGCTGCCGGTGCACAGGTAAAGGATCTTGTCGTCGGGAAAGAAGCCGGCCTCGGAATCCGTGACGAAGGGTTCGGCGTCCTTGAGGAGGCCGACCGACTTGGCCGCCGCGGTCATGCGGTGCATCGAGCGTCCCACCAGGCAGACGCGCCGATCGTTGGCCTGAGCCGCCACGATGGCCGACTCCATCCGCGCCACGTTCGAAGCGAAGCAGGCGACCGCCACCTTGCCGGTCAGCTGGCCGATCAGGGCGTTCAGGGCCACCCGCACTTCGGCCTCGGACCCTGCGACACCGTCGACGAAGACGTTGGTGGAATCGCAGACCATGGCCAGGACGCCCTCGTCGCCGAGGCGGCGGATGGCGGCCATGTCGGTCTTCTTTCCGATCTGGGGATCCGGATCGATCTTCCAGTCGCCGGTGTGGAGCACCGTGCCTAGCGGAGTGCGGATGGCCAGGCCGTTGGGCTCGGGGATCGAGTGGGTAAGCGTGATCAGGGTCAGCTCGAAGGGGCCGAGCTTGATGGTCCCGTCCAGCGGAACCTCGGTGATCGAGACTTCGTCCAGAAGGCCCGCGTCGCGCAGCTTCTCGCGCACCAGGAAGGCGGTGAAGGGCGTCGCGTAGACCGGTGCGTTCAGCCTGGGCCAGAGCCAAGGCACGGCGCCGATGTGGTCCTCGTGCGCGTGGGTCAGGACGATGCCGAGGATGTCGTCGCGGAAGGACTCGATGAAGGTCGGGTCGGGCAGGATCACCTCGACGCCCGGCGTGGTCTGATCGCCGAAGGTCACGCCCAGGTCGACGACGATCCATTTGCGGTCGTCGGGCGGACCGAAGCCGTAGAGATTGAAGTTCATCCCGATCTCGTTCGACCCGCCGAGCGGCAGGAAGACGAGCTCGTCGGCGCCGGATCTGCTCATGCCGGCGCCTGGGTCTGAGTGCTGCGCCGGAAAACCTCCAGCAGGCCGCGGATGGTCACGTCTGGATCGAAGATGTCGATGGCGTCGGTGGCGCCGTGGAACAGCGAGGCGACGCCGCCGGTGCCGATCACGGTCATGGGTCGGCCGAACTCTTCCTTGATACGCGCCACCAGTCCCTCGATCAGGCAGATATAGCCCCAGTAGACGCCCGCCTGCATGGCCTCGACCGTATCCTTGCCGATCACCCGCGCCGGCCGGCGGATCGCCACCCTGGGCAACTGGGCCGCCGCGGCGTGCAACGCCTCCATGGAGAGGTTGATGCCCGGCGCGATCGCGCAGCCCTCCAGGCCGCCGTCCTCGGCGACGACGTCGAAGGTGGTGGCCGTGCCCGAGCCGACCACGATCAGGGCGCCGGGATAGAGCGCATGGGCCCCCACGGCTCCGACCAGCCGGTCGGCGCCGGCCTCGGACGGCTTGGTGATACGGACGGGCATGCCGAGCTCGGCGTTCTCGCCGACGACCCAGGGTTCGCACTTCAGGTAGCGGCGCGCCAGGTTGCGCAGATTGAACAGCGATTGCGGCACCACGGTCGCCACCACGCAGGCGTCCAGGTCGGAAAGCTTCAGATCGTGCAGAGCGAGAAGCTGGCTCAACCACACGGCGTATTCGTCGGCGGTGCGGGCGGACTCCGTCGAGGTGCGCCACTGCGCCAGCCAGTCCTCGCCGTCGTGGACGGCGAACTTGGTGTTGGTGTTGCCCTGTTCGATCGCCAGCAGCATCAAGGGGTCCCGAAGAAGACGTCGCCGGCGGTGATGCGCTGAAGCTCGCCGGAAGCCAAGCGCAGAACGAGCGCGCCGTCGGCATCCATGGTTTCCGCCACGCC
Organism: uncultured Caulobacteraceae bacterium; assembly: GCA_964614675.1. Taxonomy (GTDB): domain Bacteria; phylum Pseudomonadota; class Alphaproteobacteria; order Caulobacterales; family Caulobacteraceae; genus JANWHQ01. The sequence continues at coordinate 11,872 of CAZTMF010000027.1, forward strand.
TTCGATCTCGCGATCACCGGCGCGGGCGACGCAGCGCTGACCTAGGCCCGCGGCCGACCGGGTCCATTCGATCCGCAAGGGCTCGAAGTCCTCCTGTTCCCACACGCCCAGCCAGTGCGAGAAACGCTCCGACAGGACCGCCAGGGCCTCGTCCTGAGTCGGCGCGCGGCCCGCGCCCTGGGCGAGGTGGGCCGCCAGCGAGGTCGCGGGATAGTCCAGCCCCTCTGGGGCGGAGGACAGGTTGACGCCGATCCCCACGCCCAGCCAGAGGCCGCCCGTTTCATGTCGACCGGACTCGATCAGGACGCCCGCCGCCTTCGCCCCGGCGATCAGGACGTCGTTGGGCCACTTCAGCCTCACCAGCGGCTCGGGAACGAAGCGGGCGGCGAGGTCGCGCACGGCCAGGGCGGCCACGAAGGAGACCTGGGCCGCCTCGGCCGGGCCCCGGTCCAGGGTCATCAGCAGGGTGGCGGCGAGGTTCCCCTGCCCCGACTCCCAGGCCCGCCCCCGCCTGCCGCGGCCCGCCGTCTGGCGACGCGCGGCGAGCCACAGCGGCCCCGCTTCGCCCGCTTCGGCGAGGCGGCGCGCCTCGGCGTTGGTGGAGCCCAGCTCGTCGAACCAGAGAGCCGGAAAGCCGTCGGCGGCCGTGGGATGGGCCAGCTCAACCGCCCGCGAAGGCAGCGGCGGCCGCCGCCGCGGCCGGATCCAGGGCGATCAGGGCCAGCATCACCGCGGGGAAGGAAAACAGGGCCGCCACATAGGCCACGCCCTTGGCGTAGACGGGCGTCGGATCGGTCTCGCCGGGGGCCGGGTCGAACCACATCACCTTGATCAGGCGCAGATAGTAGAAGGCGGCCACCACGCTCGAGACCAGGCCGATCACGGCGAACGGCCACTGGCCCGCGCCGATGGCGGCCTTGAAGACATACACCTTGGCCCAGAAGCCGGAGAACGGCGGAAGGCCGAGCGCCGAGAGCGAAAAGGCGGTCATGGCCAGGGCGATGCCGGGCCGCTGTCGCACCAGGCCCGCGACGTCCTCCATGGTCTCCATCGGCTTGCCGCCGCGCGACAGGGCCGCGAGGCAGGCGAAGAAGCCGGTCACGTCGATCATGTAGAGGACCATGAACACCAGCATCGAGGTCACGCCCTCGTGGGTGCCGGCCGAGAGGCCCACCAGCGCGTAGCCGACGTTGGCGATCGAGGAATAGGCCCACAGGCGCTTGAGGTTGCTCTGGGCCAGGCCCGCGAAGGCGCCCCAGACCATGGAGATCACGGCGATGGCGATCACCACCTGGCGCCACTGCTCGATGGCTCCCGGGAAGCCGTTCATCAGGGCGCGGGCGATCAACACCATGCCGGCCAGCTTGGGCGCGGCCCCGAAGAAGGCCACGACCGGCGTCGGCGCGCCTTCATAGACGTCCGGCGTCCACATGTGGAAGGGCGCGGCGGAGACCTTGAAGGCCAGGCCGCAGAGCAGGAACACCAGGCCGAACAGCACGCCGGTGTTGGCCCCGGCGTGGACCGCGGCGGCGATGTCGGCGAAGTGGGTCGACCCGGCGAAGCCGTAGATCAGCGAGGCGCCGTAGAGCAGAAGGCCCGAGGAGAGCGCGCCCAGGACGAAGTACTTGAGGCCGGCCTCGGAGGCCTTGGCGTCGTTGCGGCGCAGGGCGGCCAGGACGTACTGGGCCAGGGACTGCAGCTCGATGCCGATATAGAGCGAGATCAGGTCGCCTGAGGCGGCCATCATGCCCATGCCGACGGCGGCCAGCATCACCAGGATCGAGAGTTCGAACTTGGAGTCGTTCCGGGCCGCGAGCCAGCGATCGCCGAGCAGCACGCCCACCGCGCTCATGGCGTAGATGGCGGTCCGGCTGAAGGCGGCGAGGTTGTCGCCGACGAAGCCACCGGCGAAAGCGGTCCCATGCGGGCCTGTCGCCGCCAGGTAGGACGCGGCCAGGAGGCTCAGGCCGGATAGCAAGGCCACAAGGCCCGAGGCCTTCGGGCCGCCGATCGCGCCGACCAACAGCAAGACCATCGCCGCGATGGAGAGCAGGAGCTCCGGGGCCGCCAGACTGAAAACGCCGTCGAGCATCATCTCTCCTAGGCCCCGATCGCCGCACGATAGGCGGCCGAGAGGGCGTCGGCCGACGAGGTGGTGATGGCGAACACCAGCTTGGGATAGAGGCCGAGCGCGATGGTCGCGATCATCAGGGGCGCGAAGATCGCCATCTCGCGCCAGTTCAGGTCGGTGATCGACAGGAGCTGCGGATTGCGGATCTCGCCGAAGACCACATTGCGATAGAGCGTCAAGGCATAGACGGCCGAGAAGATCACGCCCGAGGCGGCGATCAGGGCGGTCCAGGTCGAGACGCCATAGACCCCGGTCATGGTCAGGATCTCGCCGACGAAGCCCGAGGTGCCCGGCAGCCCGACATTGCCCAGGGTGAAGAGCATGAACACCGCCGCGTAGTGGGGCATGCGGTTCACCACCCCGCCGTAGAAGGCGATCTCACGGGTGTGCATCCGGTCGTAGACCACCCCGACGCAGAGGAAGAGCGCCCCCGAGATCACCCCGTGGCTCAGCATCTGAAAGATGGCGCCCTGCACCCCCAGCGCATTGCCGGAGAAGATGCCCATGGTCACGAAGCCCATGTGGGCGACCGACGAATAGGCGATCAGCTTCTTCATGTCGGTCTGCCGGAACGCCACCAGCG
>CAZTMF010000028.1:0-14532 GCA_964614675.1 uncultured Caulobacteraceae bacterium
GATGGCGGTGTTCTCGACGATCACAGATCCGTCGATGCGCAGCGCCGGAACCTTGCCGAGCGGATTGACGGCGAGAAAGGCGGGCGAACGGTGCTCCCCGGTCATGAACCTGACGAGGCGCGGCTCGAAGGCGACTTCAGCCTCGAACAACCCCACGGCGGCGACCCGGGCGCAGGTTCCCGGCGCCATGAACAGTGTCACCACATCTCGTTCGTCAGCGTCGCGGATCATGTGCGGGACCTTCCGGGTTAGATCGGCTCCGCCAGGGCGGCGAAGACCTCGGCGGCGATGCGGCCAGGATCGACGCCGGTCACCTTGCCCTGTTCGACTTCGCCGAGAAGGTGGGAGTTGCGGCCCACCAGCATGCAGCGGTCGTAACGCCGCACCATGAACGCGCGCAGCATCTCCTCCGGATCCATACCCGCGGCGAGCAACTCGCCCACGATCACGGCGTCCTCGATCGCCATGCCGGCGCCGGCGCCAAGATGCGCGGTGGAGGCATGGGCCGCGTCGCCGATCAGCAGGACCCGGCCCCGCCACCAGGGCGCCGGCGTGATCACCCATTCGAACGGCCGATAGACCACGTCGCTCTGCGGTCCGATCCGGGCGGCGATCTCTCCGATCGGCCCCTTGAAGTCGGCGAGCAGGGCGGCGATCGCTGGAGCCAGTTCCTCGCGGGCGATCCTGCGATCCGGCTCGACCCCGTTCTCGACCAGGAACAGGTACATCCACTCGCGCGTGAGCGGGATCAGGCCGGCGCTGCTGTGGCCGCCCCGGCACAGCCAGGCCCGCTCCACCTCCGCCGGACGCGGCGTCGTGAAACGCCAGACGCCCTGCCCAGTGAACTCGGGCGCCAGGGTGAAGTCGAACACCATCCGCCGGATGCTGGAATAGATGCCGTCGGCCCCGATCACGAGGTCGTATCGGCGCCGCTCGCCGTCTCTGAAGCGAACATCGACGGCATGATTTCCCAAGGTGAGGCCGCTGACAGTCATGCCGGCGCGGGCCCGTGCGCCGAGCTCCGCCGCCCTTGCCTTGAGGATCGCGGCCAGCGCCGGGCGCGGCGCGCCCGCGGCGCTCGGATAGTCCGGGCCCGCCAGCCGCGGCCCATCGGTGGTTTCCGCGAGCACTCGGCCTTCCGCGTCGATGACGCGCGTGCCGCCGTAGCCGAAGCCCTGCTCCAAGACGTGGTCCAGCACGCCGAGGCGCGCGATCGCCCGCAGGGTGCTGGGCTGAAGCGTCAGGCCCACCCCAACGGCGGCCCAGGCCGCATCGACTTCCACGAGGTCGACCTCGACCCCCGCCTGCCGCGCGGCGATCGCCGCGGAGAGGCCGGCGATGCCGCCTCCCACGATCAGTATCTTGCGCACCGGCTGCATGCTTCCCCCGGCGTTTGCCTGGATGCGACAGCTACCGGCGACGGCGGCGCGCGGGAAATCGGCATTTGCTATCTGGCCTATCTCCCCCGTCGATGTCCCGGGGCGGCGACATTCGGCTTTAGACTGCCCGGCGGCGCGCCCGCCGTCCGGCGGAAAGCATGGCTGAACGCCTTCTCCGACGCGTAGCCTTGTTCGTGGGCCGCGGCCTTAACCGAACGCTCGCCCGATGCAATCCTTGCCGCCGCGAGCGTCATCCTGAGGTGCGTCAAGTAGGAGAAGGGGGTCTGGCCGACGACCTTGCAGAAGGTCCCGGCGAAGGACGATCTCGACATTCCCGCGGCGCGGGCCATAGCTGCAATCGTCCAGCGTCTGGCGGGATCGCGGTGCAGCTCGGCCAACGCGCGCGCCAAGCGGGGATGGGACATGGCCCTCAGCCACCCGCCGGCGGCGTCGGGGCGGAGGTTCACATAGCTCCGGATCGTGTCGATGAAGACCAGCTCGGCGAGCTTGGTGGTCAGGGCGATATAGCCCAGCCGCCCCTGAGCGAGCCCGGCCACGATGGATTCCACTGCGGGCTGTAGCCAGGGCGTCACGCCGCTTTCGACGGCGCGGAGGTGGATGAGTTCCGGCAGGTTCAGGCGCAGGGCGTTGGGCGCCGCGTCCTGGAAATCAAGCAGCACCACGAGGAATCGGCAGGCGCGCCCTCGTCCGCCCAGATCCACGAGGATCGGGGCTTCGGCGCGATCGCCTGGACGCCACGCCCGTTGCCCTTGGTCCTCGAGGAAGCTCAGCACATTCGTGGTCTCGACCCCGGCGTCGGACCTCACCGCGTGCGAGGCGCCGCGTGGCAACAGCACCACATCCCCGGCGAAAGCCGTACGGACAGGCTCTCCCTCCACCTCTAGCTCGATCCGGCCTTCGATGACCGCGTAGAGCAAGGCGGGGCCAAAGTGCGGCACATCCAAGCCCCATGGCGTCGCCAGCCGGAAGCTCGCGATCATGCTGGTGCGCAGAGCGTGGCCGGCGAAGATGTCGCTAAGCAGGTCCGGCGCAGACGGCGAGCTGTCAGCGATCATGTTCAGGCCTGGGTCACCCTGGCGGACTTGGACGATCTCGAACCTGATTTCGTCTTTCAGGGGTCCAATACGCCAGAAGTTTGCGCAAATCTCCTCGCAGCAGGGAGGCGCCCATGACCAATTCGCGGCACGTTCATCTGGTCGGCAGCATCGGTCTCGACACTGTGGACGAGGTCTTCCACACCTGCGGTCGGCTTCTCGGCGACAGGCTCCAGCGAATTCCGGACGGAGAGCCGGGCGGCCGGCGGCTCTGGTGCAGCTGGCAGATTCCTCTCCTCCGCGCCAACCCGTTCTTCAGGCTGGCCGCGGATGGCCGCACCGGACCGGTGTTCGGGACTCTGGAACTGGCGGACGGGGTGCGTCCGGACGATGTCCGCTTCGGGGAGCTGGGCTATTCGCGAGAGGCCCGCGCCTCCTACCAGGATTTCAGGGCGGCCAAGGCGCGCGGCGATCTGCCCGAGAGCGTCCGCTTCCAGGTTTCGCTGCCGACGCCCTTCGCGGTGATCTTCGGCCAGTTCACTCCGGCGGCGGCGCCGATCGCCGAAAGCGCCTACGCGGCGGCCATGATCCGCGAGGTCCAGCGGATTTGCGACGCGATCCCGCACCGGGACCTCTGCATCCAATGGGATGTCTGCTTCGAGATGGTGATCTGGGACGGCTCCAACCCGTTCTGGCGTTGGCCCCTGGCGGGCGAGGTCAAGCAAGAGATCCTCGATCGCCTCACCAAGCTATCAGCGGCCGTGCCAGACGATGTCGAACTGGGCTTCCACCTTTGCTACGGCGACCTGGACGCCCAGCACTTCTTCAATCCGGTGGATGCAGCCGCGATGGTGGAGCTGGCGAACGCCGTCTCCGGTAAGGTCGCGCGGCCGATCGCCTATTTCCACATGCCGGTTCCGATCGACCGGACCGACGACGATTTCTTCCGCCCGCTCGATGGCCTGAACCTCCATCCTGAAACCGAGATCTTCCTGGGACTCGTCCACGCCCAGGACGGGGTTGAAGGAGTCGAGCGGCGGCGGAACGCCGCCTCGCGCCATCTGAAGCGCTTCGGCATAGCCACGGAATGCGGTATGGCGCGCGCCCGCACCCCCGAGCTCGTCGAGCGCCTCCTCCAGATCCACGCCTCCGCCGACTAGCCGCGGCGAGGTCACCCGATCTGCCGGGCCGCCGCCATGATCTGCTCGCGCATCCAGACGTGCGGCGGATCGGTGGTCCGGCGGGGGTTCCAGAGCAGGATTTCCTGGATTTCCGGCAGGTCGTAGGGGGGCGCGATGATGCGGGCGTCCGCCGCCGGCTCGAGGGCGCGCGCGACCCGCTCGTGCACCAGGGTCACCATCTCTGTGCCGCGCACCAGGAAGGGCGACAGGATGAAGCTCTCGGTCCAGGCGGCGATGCGCCGCTGCACCCCGAGGTGGCTCAGATGAGTGTCGGCCGCCGAGCCCGCGCCTTCGCTCGGCATGCTGAAGGCCAGGTGCGGCAGGGCGAGGTACTGGGCCTCGGTCAGGGTGTTCCCGACCCGCGCATTGCCGCTCCAGACCACGCAGACCCAGCGCTCGGAGAACAGTTCGACCGAAGGAAATGGGGACTGTAGGTAGGAGGGTATGATCACGAAATCGACCTGGTCCTCGCCCAGCCGGTCGATGGAAGCGGTGTCGAGGCGGACGAACCGCAACTTGATCCCCGGCGCCTGCTCGGCCATCCGCGCCACCAGCGGCTGGAGCAGAAGGAAGACGACATAGTCGCTGGCCGCGATGCTGAAGGTGCGCTGTTCGCTGGAGGGAATGAAGCTCCGGCGCGCGTTCAGCAGGTCCTCCACCCCCTGCAGCTGCAGGCGAAGCTGGGGCGCGAGCTCCTGGGCGAGCGGAGTGAGCTCCAGCTGGCGGCCGACCCGGACCAGAAGCTCGTCCTTGAACAGGTCGCGCAGCCTGGAGAGCGTCCCGCTCATGGCCGGCTGGCTGAGCCCGACTCTCTGGCCCGCGCGAGTGACGTTGCGCTCGATCAGGAGGGCATCGAGGGACACCAGCAGGTTCAGATCGAACTGGGAGAGGTTCATTTCGCCTCGCCGCGATAGCCGATCTGGATGACAGGTATACCGAATTGCGATTTTTCGGCCGGGCTTCGCCGCCTATCTATAGGCGAGACCGGTCCGTCCGGGGGGAAAACGGGAGAAATCGAATGGCTGCCAGCGGCGTGGTCGGTTTGCGTTACCTCGGACTTGCAGTTCCAGACTTCGAGGCCGAGCGCCGGTTCATGGGCGGGGCCTGGGGCCTGAAGGACACCGTCGGGGGGGCGGATATCGCCTATCTCGCCGCCGAGGGCTCGAGCGATCCCTACGTCCTGCGCCTGCGCAAGGCCGACGAACGCCGGCTCGACGTGATCGCCTTCGCGGCGACCGACGAGGCCAGTGTCGACGCCATGGCCCAGCGGCTGGCGTCTGCCGGGGTGAAGCTGATCAGCGAACCCGGCCCCCTGCAGGGCCCTGGCGGGGGCTACGGCTTCCGCTTCTTCGACCTGGACGGTCGGCCGGTCGAGGTCTCGGCCAATGTGATCGAGCGCGCCGCCCGCCAGCTCGAGCGGGGTGAGTCCGTTCCGGCGAGCCTGTCGCACGTGGTGCTGCACACCCCCGACGTGAAGAAGGCCGCGGACTTCTATGTCCAGCACCTGGGCTTCAAGGTGAGCGACTGGCTGGGCGACTTCATGTGCTTCCTGAGGTGCAACGCCGTGCACCACTGCCTGGCCTTCCTGCCGGGTCCGCCGACCCTGAACCATGCCGCCTTCGAGATGCGCGACGTGGACGAGATGATGCGCGGCGTCGGACGCCTCCTGCGCGAGGACGTGGTGCTGGGGTGGGGCCCGGGCCGGCACGTGGCAGGCAACAATACCTTCTCCTATTTCCTCAGCCCCTCCGGCGCCGTCGTCGAGTACACGGCCGAGGTGGAGCGGGTGGACGACGCGACCTGGACCCCCACGACCTACCGGCCCAGCCCAGACATCACCGACCAATGGGGCACGGGCTCCATCGACGGGCGCGGACCGCAGAAGCTCGGCCATCCCAGCGTCGATCCCGGTCTCTGGCAGGCGCCGCCGGTCTAGGCCGACGGCTCGGCGACGCATCGGTTCCTCTGGACGCCGAGGCCGGCGATCGCCCCCTCCAGCACGTCGCCAGCCTGGATATAGCGGTTGTAGTGGGTGCCGTTGCCCGAGGGTGAGCCGGTGAGGACCACATCGCCCGGCAGCAGCCGAACGTGGCTGGAGATGAACTCGATGATCCTGGCCACGCCGAAGATCATGTCGGCGGTGGACTCGTCCTGCATCACCTGGCCATTGAGCTTCAAGGTGATCTGAAGCGCCTGCGGATCGCCGGCGAAGGCCGTCGGCGTGATGAAAGGTCCGAGCGGCAGGAACCCCGGGGAGCATTTCGCCGAGAGCCAGTCCATGCCCATCTGCGGAACGTCGGGACGGTTCACCAACTCACGCGCGGTGATGTCGTTGGCGATGGTGTAGCCGGCGACGAAATCGAGCGCCTGGGCGGCCGGGACACGCCGGGCCGTCCGGCCGATCACAGCCGCCAGTTCGAGCTCCCAGTCGGGCTGCTGGACGTCGTAGGGGACCTCGAAGTCGTCATAGGGTCCGATGACCGCCGACGGCGCGCCCATGAAGACGAAGGGCATGCCGGTCTCGGCGCGCTGCTTCATCATCGCCTCGGCGCGGGCGCGAACGGCCTCGCGGTCGGCGGCCGGGTCGCGCGCCATGGTCCCGTCCACGACGAGGTCGACCACGTGCTTGTGGTAGTTGGCGCCGGCGCAGAAAATCTGCCGGGGGACGACCGGGGCATGCACCCTGAGGGAGGCGAGCGGCGCTCCGCCACGCAGGTCCTCCGCCGCGGCCTGCAGCAGCGGGAAGTCGTGGTCCCAGTTGTCCAGGAGGGCCAGGGTCGACGACGGGCCCCGGAGCGGCCGGCCCCCAAGCCTCAGCCGGCGGTCGATCTCGGCCAGGGCGAAGACCTGCTCGCCCACCACGATCCCCGGAAACTCGGGGCCTCCGGCCGTGGAGAAGGTCCCCAAGGCAAAGCTTCGCTGCGCCGGCATCTCGCCCCCTGTGTTTTCCGGACCCTAAGCGAGGCGGGACCCGCTCGGGAATGGGATGTTCGAATGGCTGCTATCGGCCGGCGCGATCCGCCGCGCCGATAGCATGCATGCGCAAATCCGATTTCACGGTTGCGGCCGCCTTCTCCAACCTGCCCGTCTGGGGGAGAAAGCCATGGCAGTGGAAGCGGACGAAGACGCCGCCTCGGCGCGTGGGCCTGCATCGGCGGAGCGGACGCGGGACTATGCCGCCAGCGCGGCCGGCCAGTGGCGCCTGGTCACGGTCCTGACCCTGATCGTGATGTTGTCGGCGATCGACCGCCAGGTGCTGTCGCTGCTGGTCGACCCGATCAAGGCCGACCTGAAGCTGACCGACGGCCAGATGGGCCTGCTCATCGGCGCGGCCATGGCGGTGACCGGACTCCTGGTCGGCCCGCCCGCGGGCTTCCTTGCCGATCGTCTCTGCCGTCGCAGCATGGTCGGGGTCTCGGCGCTGGTCTGGACGGTCCTGACCGCCGCCTGCGGCCTTTGCTCGAGTTTCGGCCAGCTGCTGGCCGTCCGGGCTGGCATGGGTCTTTTCGAAGGCGTGGCCGCCCCGGCCACGGCGTCGATGCTGCGCGACGCTCTGTCGCCCGAGCGCCGCGGACGAGGCTTCGCCGTCTTCGCCATGGCCCCTATGATCGGCACTGGTCTGGCCATGCTGGCGGGCGGCGGCATGGTCGCCGCCATCGGCGCCTTGCACGTCCACGCCTTGCCGCTGATCGGCGAGCTGAAGCCCTGGCAGATCGTCTTTATCCTGTTCGGCCTGATCGGATTGCCGGCGGCCGCCCTGATCCTGGCCACCGCCGAGCCTCGTCGGACGGGCCATGAGGTCGCGATCGGCGGCGCCAGCCTGAAGGAGGCCTGGGCGCATTTGACAAGGCACGGCCGCATCTACTGGCCGCTGATGGCCTTCGGGACCCTTCACGGCATGCTGAGCCTGACCTTCGCCGCCTGGGCGCCGGCCCTGCTCGGGCGGACCTGGGGGCTGAGCCCCGCCAGCATCGGCCTGACCTTTGGGGTCATGATGCTGGTGCTTGCCCCCACGGGCCTGGTCGTCGCCGGCGAGGCGATCGACCGTCTATCGCGGCGCGGCCGGCCCGATCCGGCCGGCATCGGGATCATCGTGACCATCGTCATCTGGGCCGCCGCCACGGCCATGCCGATCGCCCCCTCGCCGATCCTGTTCTGGTCCCTGCTGGGCGTCTTGCTGCTGGCAAGCGGCACGGCCGTCCCGATCGCCTCGACCATCATCGCGGGGATCACACCCTCGCGGGCCATGGGCAAGATCGTCGCCCTGCAGGGCCTGATCTCCGGGTTTCTGGCCGCGACCCTCGCCCCGTCCCTGCCCCCGGCGCTGGCCGCAGGCCTGTTCCATGGCTCGAGGCGCTCCCTCGGCGACGCCCTTAGCCTGGCGGTGTTCGTCTACGGAGCCTTGGCGCTGGCGGCGATCGTGATGGTCAGGGCGGCCCAGCGCCGGGCCGGCTGACTGGTTTTCGCCATACAAGCATCAAACGGAGGATTTGACATGCACATGGGCAAGCTCGCGGCCGCCTCGGCGGTTGCCTTTTTCTGGGTGGCGGCCCCTGCCCTCGCCCAGGACGCCGACGTGATGCAGTACGCCGACACGAATTCGGACGGCAAGGTCACGCCCGAGGAATACACCGCCTTCCTCGGCACAGCCTGGAACTACTTCACCCAGAGCGCCGAGAAGGTGAAGGTCGCGGGCCTGGATCCGATGGCCAAGGGCCTGGTCTCAGGCGTCACGCCGGACGCCGACGGGATGGTGACCAAAGAGGCTCTCCTGGCCGCCGCGCCCGCGAAATTCAAGGCGGCGGACAAGAACGGCGATGGGGCCCTCGACGCCACGGAGCTGAACGCGTCGATGCAGGGCAATTGAGATCCCAGCTGGGAGGCAGTCTCCGGCTCAGGGCTCGAGTTCGCGCAGGTCCCTGCCGCGGGTTTCCGATCCGAACGCGGCGATCAGCACCATGGCCAGAACGTTCGGCGCGGCGACCACCAGGGCCGCGACCCCGAGGCCGGGAACGGCCGACATGATGGCGAGCGCCTGGGTGATCAGTCCGCCCGCCTTGGTGCAGGCCGCCACCCACCCCGTCGCGCGGCCCCGCACGGCCAGAGGGTAGTTCTCGGCGGTGTAGGGAAGGAGGATCGCCAGCACGCCATTGGAGCCCACGACCAGCAGGCCGACCGGCAGCACAGGACTCGCACCCGTTCGGTCGACGGCGAGGAAGAACACCCAGATCAGGCCGAGCGCGGTCAGGGCGGCCGAGACCACCAGGGACCACTTGGTGCTCCATTTGGAATAGAAGAACGCCGTCAGGATGGACGTGGGCAGGGCGATCAGGGCGGACTGGCCCAGTAGCTGGCTCGACAGCCCCATGCTGTAGCCACGGGACATCAGCTCGTTGGGCAGCCACAGCAAAAGGCCGAAGTTGACCAGGCTCCAGCTCAGGCCGGTTACGCTGAGCGCGATGGTCTTGGCGATATAGGCGGCCGGTGGCGGCGCCGAGACCTTCTCGGCATGCTCCGCGAAATCGTCATGGGCCTCGCCGGGCTTCAGCAGCCGAACGGTCGAGCCGAACCGCTGCATGATGGCCTGGGCGTCGAGCTTGCGGCCCATCGCGAGCAGGAACTTGGCGGACTCCGGGATGAAGCCGTTCAGCGCGATCAGCAGAAGCCCGGTCGGCAGGTTCAGGAACCACATGATCCGCCAGCCGAAAGCCGGCTGCAGCCAGGCCGAGGCCCAGCTCGCCGCGAGATAGCCGCCGGCGCCGCCGATCCCGCCCACCAGCACGAGGCTCCAGCCCCGATGCCGCGTCGGCATGGCCTCGGCCAGCAGGGCATAGGCGATCGGCAGCATGCCCCCGGCGGCGGCGCCCATCAGGAAGCACATCACCACGTTCCACCCCAGGGAGGGCATGGCGCCGCAGATCGAGGTGCCCACGAACATCACCGACGAGAGCAGGATCGAAGCCCGTCGCCCGTAGGTGTCGGCCAGCACGCCCCAGACCACTGAGCCCACCACCGTTCCGGTGAGAGCCGAGAACGGGAGCCAAGCGACCGTGGACTTGGGGACGCCGTACTCCCTGATCATTCCGGGCACGACGAAGCCCAGGCTGGCGGGCTTCATGACGTCGACCACCAGCGCTACGACCAGCACGGCCATCAGACCCCAGTGGGCCATGGTCAGCGGTGCGTTCTCGGCCGGGCTGACGACGACGCGGGCTGCCTCTTCCGGGACGACGCCGACGCGCTTGGGAAGCAGACCGTAGCCGGTCACGCCGATCCCGCCAACGATCAGGGCCATGCCAAAGATCATGCCAGGGTCCATCGGCATGCCGGCCAGGCGGAAGCCCATGTCGCGGGCCATCCAGTACATCGGCAGGTGGAGAACCACGCCGGCCGTCACGATCGCGCAACCGAGCCAGAAGGCCCAGAGGGAGCGGCGGTCCGAGAAGATCCGGTAGGGCGCGGCGGTGGCGGCGGCGGCGGTCATGGGACTGGTCTCCGGCCACTGGCCGATGGCGCGCGTTCCGGGGCGGCGCGCATGGCGGCGGCGATTGCCTCGCGCATGGGTTTGGGGCGGTTTTCGCGGTCGTAGGGACAGGGGCGGCGCGGCAGGCCATCTGGCCTCGGCGCGCGGCCGTTCAGCCAGGAGAAGCGGTCGAGCATGCCCCAGCAGAGGACATCACGGACCTGCGGAAAGCTCAGGGTCAGGTCGAGATAGTCCCGGACGTAGGTTGCCGTCGCCGCATCCCGCCGGGCCGGGTCTGCTGGCAAGGTCCGGTCGTTCATGTCGAGCTCTGTGACCAGCAGATCATGGCCCATGGCCGTGACCCCGTGGAGGAATGACCGCCAGGCCGCGGGTTGCGGGGCCCCCGGCGCGCCCTGGAGATCGCTGTCCCCGCCGAGATGGCTCTGGAGACCCAGGGCGTCGACCGGGACCCCGTCCCGGCGCAGGCGCTCCAGCAGATCCAGCACCCCCGCCCGGTGCCGTTCGTTGCCGGCCTCCCATTCCATGTAGTCGTTGTAGACGAGCTGACAGTCCGGCAGCGCCTCGCGAGCGGCGTGGAAGGCGATGTCGATGACCTTGTCGCCCAGATGCCGGGTCAGCACGGTCTCGCGCATCCGGCCGGTGTCGGGATCGATGGTCTCGTTGATCACGTCCCAGGACCGGATCCGCGGACCGAAGTGACGGCAGACGGTGTCGATGTGGGTGACCAGCAGCCGCTCGGCCGTGGTCGCGGGGCGCGAGCCGAAGTCGTAGTTGTTCAGCCAGGCAGGCAGCCAACGGTTGTTATGCCAGAGCAGGTTATGGCCGCGCACATCCAGTGAGTACGCCGCGGCGAAGGCCATAAGCCGGTCCGCGCGGGTGAAGTCGAAGACCTCCGGACCCGGCCGGAGCGTCTGCATCTTCATCTCGTTCTCGGGAACGATCAGGCCGCATTCGCCCGCCACCACCCGGACGTAGTCGGGATTGTCGATCGATCCGCCCATGCGGCGGGCGTCGGAAGCCCCCGCGGCTATGGCGCTGCCGAAGCGCAGGCCCTTGGCCTTGGCCAATTGATTCAGTGACGGCGAGGGCGTCGCCGGGGCCGCGAGGACGGGACGCGCCACGGCCAGGCTGGCGCCGCCCAGCGCGGCGGCCAAAGTCTGCCGGCGTGACGGCGGCCGTCCCGCCCATGAACTGGCCATGATCGCCAATGCCCCGGCCGGCTCAGCCGACCATATGCTCCAGTTCCCGCCCCTTGGTCTCGTGCACGAAGGCGCGCACGAAGAAGAAGGAGATCAGCGCGCTCGCCGCATAGAACCCGTAGGTAGGGAACAGGCCCAGCGACGCCGACATGGCCGGGAAGCTCACGCTGATGCCGAAGTTGGCGATCCACTGGCCGAAGCCGGCCACCGCCAGGCCCGAGCCGCGGATCTGGTTGGGGAACATCTCGCCCAGCATCACCCACATGACCGGACCCCAGCTCATGTTGAAGAAGACCACATAGGCGTTGGCGCTGATCAGGGCGACGAGGCCGGCCTGGTCAGACAGGTGGATAGAGCCGCCCGCCAGGCTGCCGGTCGAGAAGACCGCCGCCATGAGCCCGAGGGTGACGGCCATGCCGGCGGATCCCAGAAGCAGGAGCGGCTTTCGGCCCACCTTGTCGATCACGCTGATCGCCACCAGGCACGACAGGATCGAGAGGGCGCCGGACAGGATATTGATCTTCAGGGAGTCGTTCTCGCTGAAGCCCACCGACTGCCAGAGCACCGAGCCGTAATAGAAGACCACGTTGATGCCGACGAGCTGCTGGAAGATCGCCAGCCCCAGCCCGACCCAGACGATGGGGCGGATGCGGCCTTTGGTCTTGTCGATCAGGTCCGACAGCTTCGGCCGGTGATGGTCGCCGGCGAGCGAGGCGCGGATCTCGTCGACCTTGATCCGGCCCTCCTCGGCCCCGATCAGCCGCGTCAGGACGTCGAGCGCCTTCTCCTCCAGCCCCTTCACCATGAGGAACCGCGGACTTTCCGGGATGGCCAGGAGGGTGAACAGGAACACGGCCGCGGGAATGGTCTGCATCCAGAACATCCACCGCCAGGCCGGAAGGCCGCCCCAGAGCAGCGCCGTCGAGCCGCCCGCGGTCTTGGCCAGGATATAGTTCACCAGGAAGGCGCCGGTCAGGCCGGTGATGATCATCACCTGCTGCACGCTGGAGAGGCGGCCGCGGATTCGGGCGGGCGTGACCTCGCTGATGTAGACCGGCGCCAGCACGCTGGCCGCGCCGACGCCGAGGCCGCCGATGAAGCGGGCGACGATGAAGACGGCCGAAGAGCTCGCAAAGCCGGCTCCGAGCGCGCTGACGATGAACAGGGCGGCAGCGATCAGCATCACGCCGCGGCGCCCGAACCGGTCGGCCATGCGCCCGGCGAGGAAGGCGCCGACCGCGCAGCCGAGCAGGATCGCGCCGACATTGAATCCGGTGCCGAGTTTGGAGAGATGGAACGCCTTCTCGAGCCCCTGCTGGGTGCCATTGATGACGCCGCTGTCGTAGCCGAACATGAAGCCGCCGATGGTGGCGACGGCGACGATGGCGCCAATGAAGGCGTGATTGACCCTCGACTGGGCCGCGCTCACAGCCGCGAGGGCCTCGGTCGCAGACTCCGCACTACTGGCCATGACGCCCCCCAGATTCGAGCCTAGCTCGTGTTTCCGTTCCCCGCCCTCTCCGTCCGTGCGGCGAGGGTCGCGAGGATGCTAATGTTAGCGCCAACAGCATGCAAGGACGCAGGCGGTCGGCAGGACTGATCTAGCTCCGTTTCAGCGTGTTCAGGATGCGCGACCGGATGACGCCGTAGTTGTCCGGGTGGAGCGGCCCAAGGATTCCGTGCCGGTCTGACGGCAGGTGCGCCAAAGGGTGCCCTTCGGGACGGAAGACATAGTGGTCGAAGAAGGCCCGCCAGGCGGCGCGCTCGGCCTCCGGCCTTTCGCTGACGGCGATCAACGCCAGCATCAGGCTCATGTAGGGCGCGTCGGGGCCCGAGGCGAAGGCGTCCCACCAGTAGTTGGCCATGGCGTTGACCGGCGCATGAGAGTCCACCCGGTGCCACCAGAGTTTGGGCAGGTAGAGCGCGTCGCCCGGCCCCAGCTCCGCCTCCAGCGCCAGCCCCTTCAGCCGCTCGAAGCGGGGATAGCGGTCCGGGTCCGGCGGCGCGGACGCGGCGAGGCTGACCGGCTGGCCCGCCATGGTGAGGTCGATCGGCCCGACGTAGAGGTCGGCGATGGCCTCCGGCGGATAGAGGGTGAACCGGCGGGTCCCGGCGATGACGCAGGCGAGATTGTCGAGCGTGTCATAGTGGCAGGCCACCTGGGCGGCGTGCCCCAGCCACAGGCGCGGCGGCGTGCGCCCGTCCAGCAGCGGCATGGGGTTCTCGGCCGCGAAGGCCGGCGCGCACAGAGAAGTCGGGACCGAGCCGACGTAGGCGGTGGCCATCCCCTCCCCGGCGGGCCGCAGGATACGCTGCAGGGCCGCCGCGAAGGGCTGGCTCTCCTGGCTGAAATTGAAGCCGGTCAGATCGTCGTCATAGTAGTAGCGCCCTTCGATCTCGGGAGCGCCGACGAAGACATTGACGGGCGTGTCCGTCGCCATGGGGGCCAGATAGGCAAGGACGCCCTCGCCAGCCGCGGCGCGCACCGCCGGCCAGTCGGAGACCAGGCCGCGGATGACGACCGGCGCGCAGGGTCCCACGATGTCCGCGGCGAAAGCCTCCCGGTCCAGCCCGGAGCCCGCAGAGATGGTGCGAGGGGCCTGGGCCATGGTCCGGTCCTAGAACCGCAGGCCGGCGCTGGCCTCCAGCTTGCGCGCGTTGCGCCGCTCGATCAGGGCAGGCAGCTGCTTCTGGGAGAGCAGCATGGCGTGGATCAGCAGCAGATAGCCGCGCCGGAACAGCTCGACCACCACCTCGTCGGCCAGGGCCTCCAGGCGGTCGCGGGCGATGGTGTAGAGCCCCCGGACGTGGTGATGGGCGCCGTCGTCGAAGGCGATGTCCAGATCCACCGGCTCAATGAGATCGTGCTTCAGCAGGGTCTCGATCAACACCTTCCCCTGCTCCTGGCCGGCATGGAGCTGGCGCAGGCTCCCGACCACGCTCTCGAGATAGGCGGTGGGTTTGCCCTCGGCGTCGAACACCTCCGCACCGCCAGATGCGCCGACGCGGGGATGGTCGAGATCGACCGCGATATCGGGGCCCGCGGTGAAGAACGGCAGCCGCTGCAGGCTGAGGGGCCGATGCCCGTGATAGGCGTCCCCGTCCAAGAACAGGTTCTCGCCCTCGTCAAAGCCCAGCATGGCCCCGCAATAGAAGGCGCCGGTCTCGGCGTCCTTGGAGAAGAACAGCGGGCAGACGGTCGCCATCTGGGTGAACTCGCCCGGGATCACGGCG
>CAZTMF010000029.1:0-14399 GCA_964614675.1 uncultured Caulobacteraceae bacterium
ACGTGCGCGGCGGCCGACAGGCCAAGCGCAGTCAGGTCGTAACCGCCCTCGAGTGAAGACACAACCTTTCCGGCGCACCGTTTGCGGGCCACCTCGAGGATCGCGCGCGTGGCCCAGGCGTAGTCCTCGGCCTCGAGAGTCTGGTCGGCCAGGGGATCGCGCGCATGGGCGTCGAAACCGGCCGAGACCAGGATCAATTCCGGCGCGAAGGCGTCCAGCGGCGCCATCAGCGATTCGAACGCCGCCCGCCAGGCTTCGCGGGGCGCCATGGCGGCGACCGTGGCGTTGACCACATTGCCGCGACGTCCGGCCTGGCCGGTGCCGGGGTAGAACGGCCACTGGTGGATCGAGGCGAAGAACAGGTCGGGATCGGCCTGGACCACCGATTCGGTGCCGTTGCCGTGATGGACGTCGAAGTCGACCACGGCCACGCGCCGGAAGCCCTCGGACTGGGCGGTCCGCGCCGCCACGGCCACCGAGGAATAGATGCAGAATCCCATCGGCCTGTCCGGCTCGGCGTGATGGCCGGGCGGCCGCACCGCGCAGAAGGCCCGGTCGAACTTGCCCGCCGCCAGACCCCTGACGGCCGCCGCCACGGCGCCGCACGCGCGCTCGGCGGCGAGGAGACTGCCGGGCGACATGGCCGTGTCGGGATCCAGCCGGACCCGGCCCTGATCCGGCGACGCTCTCTGGACCGCCTCGACATAGGCCTCGGGATGCACGCGCAGCAGATCGGCCTCGGCGACGCGCGGCGCCTCACGCAGGTCGCGATCGAGACCGGCGTCCCTCAGGGCCGAGGTCACCGCCTCCAGCCGCCCCCGCCGCTCGGGATGCCCCTCGCCCGGATCGTGGGCCAGCATGTCGGGATGGGTGAAGATCGGAATGGCCATGGGGCCAGGATAGGACGGGCGCCGT
Organism: uncultured Caulobacteraceae bacterium; assembly: GCA_964614675.1. Lineage (GTDB taxonomy): Bacteria > Pseudomonadota > Alphaproteobacteria > Caulobacterales > Caulobacteraceae > JANWHQ01. The sequence goes on from CAZTMF010000029.1 coordinate 916, forward strand.
ACGGCGGACCAGCTTGAGCTTTTGGCCAAGCTTGGCAAAGTCCCGGGCAATGACGGGGATAACAATCCGCAGGGCGGGGCCGGGGGACGCCGCCGTGCTGGCCGAGGTCGGCCGCGACACCTTCGTGGAGACCTTCGCCCATCTCTATCCGCCCGAGGACCTGAAGGCCTTCCTGGGGACGAGCTATTCGCCCGAAGCCTTCGCCCGGTTCCTGGGCGCGCAGGCCCATGCCCTGTGGCTCGCCGAATCAGGCGGCCGGTCCGTCGGCTATGCCCAGGCCGGCCCCTGCGCTTTGCCCCACCCCGAGGTTACCCCCGCCTGCGGCGAGTTGAAGCGGCTCTATGTGCGCCAGGAGACCCAGGGCGCGGGCCTTGGCTCCCGGCTGCTCCAGACCTCGCTGGACTGGCTGGCCGCGCCGGGGCGGAGGCTGTGGATCGGGGTCTGGTCGCGGAATCACGGAGCCCAGCGGCTCTATGAGCGGCATGGCTTCCGGCGCGTGGGTGAATACCAGTTCCCCGTCGGCGCCACCCTGGACGACGAATTCATCCTGAGCCGCGAGGCCGACCGCCCATGATCGCCGACCTGCGCGCCCACGAGCTCTGGCCCTCGCCCCTGGCCGATGCGGCGCTCTTCGAATTCCGCATCCGACTGTCCGAGCGGGTGCTGGACGAACGCAGGCCGGACTACGTCCTGAACCAAAGGCAGGCGGTTCTGGACCTGAAGCAGGAGATCAAGCCGCTCTGGGACCGCGGCGAGATCGAGACCTTTCTCGGAGTCGCCCTGTCGCTCGAGCATGCGGGAGCGCTGAACGACGCCTATCGCCGCCGCCTGGCTTGGTCGCTTTTGCGCGCGGGACTCTTCGACAGGTCCGCCGAGGTCTATGTCTCGCTGAAGGACGACGACCATCACCGGTGGCGCGAGCAGGCCCTGGCCCTGGCCGGCGCCAACCGGCTGGACGCCGCCGCGGACGCCATCTCGCGCAGCATGGAACAGTTGGCGGCGGCGGCGCCCGAAGCGGACGTCGAGGCCGCAGTGAAGTTCCTGAACCGCCGCGTGGGCGCCCTGGAGCTGGCCAGCGGCTGGGTCGAGAAGCGTCGACGCATCCTCAAACGCATCCAGAGCGACCGGCGCGAGGCGGGCGCCGGCATGCTGAAGGCCTGGTTCGAGACCCTGAGCGGCCTGATCGCCGAGGCGATCGCCGCCTGTCGCGAGGACGACGCCGGCGGGGAGAGCCCCGGCTGGGCGCGGGCCCGCGAACGAGCGCTGGCCTGGCTGCTGCTCGGCCGCCCCGACCGGGCGGCCAATCCCCTCGTCGAGGCGGCGGGCTCGGCTCCCGAGCTTTCTCCGGCGGAGCTCGAGGATGCGCTGTCGCTGATCACCATCGCGGCCGCCGCCCAGCCATTGGAGATCCAGGGCGAGCTTCTGGACGCCGCCGCCCTGCTCGCCGAGCCCGGCGCGGCGCGCCAGGCGCTGAAGGCCGCCATGTCTGTGGTCGCGGGAGCCGACTGGCGCCAGGCCGCATGGCCGGACGGCGATCCCGGGCAGCCGGCGCTCGCCCTGATCGCGACCGCCTGCGCCCGCTCGGAACGGTTGGAAGCAGCCGTGGCCATGTTCGCCGCCGTGAGCCAGATGGTCCCGCCGCGCGAAGAAGGCCCCCGTCGCGAACTGGTCGCCTGCCAGAGCCTGGAGACCCTCGGCCGGCTCGAACCAAAGCCCGGCAAGCGCGCCGGCGCGGGACGGGTGTTCGATCTGTTCCCCTACAACGGCGAGCTGGAAGTCCTGAAGATCAAGCTTCACGAGATGGCGCCCTGGGTGGACCGGTTTGTCCTGGTGGAGACGGCGACCACCTTCGCGGGGAAGCCCAAGCCGCTCTATTTCGAGGCCCACCGCGACGCCCTGGGGGAATTCCTGCCCAAGATCGAACACGTGGTGGTCAAGCGTTTCCCCAACCACGCGGCGTCCCCGCGGGCGCGCGAGTCCTTCCAGCGCGACGAAGCCATCAAAGGGCTGGACGGCCTCTGGTCGGCGGACGACCTCGTGCTGCTGACCGACGCCGACGAAGTGATCGACCGACGCGCTCTCGAGGGCTTCAAGGCCGACGTCGCGCCGCTGCGGATGCACACCTTCAGATATTTCCTGAACCACCGGTTCGACGCCTCCGTCTCCGGCCAGGTCGGCGACGCCAGCGTCTGGCGCGCGGCGCTCCTGGAGCACTATGGAGCGAGCCTCGCCCGGACGGTGCTCGCCCCTTCCCTCGCGAACGCCCGGATCGAGAACGCAGGTTGGCGCTTCGCCGCCATCGGCGGCGCGTCCGAAGCGGCGCGCCAGCTCTCGAGCTCCTCGCAGCAGGAGACCGGCCGGCCGGACACCCAGGAACATCACGAGGATCTGCTGGCGCGCCTGAGGGCCGGCGAGCGCGAACCGGGCTGGGAGGTCTGCGATCCGGAGCTCCTCCCGGCCTATGTCCGGAAGAACTGGAACGCCCTGAAGCCGCTTCTGCTCTAAAAGAGGCGTGTGCGCCGCTTCGAATTCATCCCGAGCCCCAGTTGGACATGAGCCTGGACGTCGACATCAGCTCACTCTGGGAATCACCCCTGACCGAGGAGGAAGTCCGACGGTTCGAGGTCGCCTGGGCGGACGATATCGTCGCACGAAGGACGCCTGGCCCCGGCGACGATAATCATCGAGCCTGCTTGGCCCTGAAGGTCGAATTCAAGGCGGCCTGGGTCGGAAACGACCCGAAGTCGCTGGCCGGCCTCGGCCTGATCCTGCATCGCGAGCGCGCCCTCAACGACGAGAAACGACGCCGGCTCGTCTGGGCGCTGCTGACCCAGGGCCGCTTCGCCGAGGCTTGCGAGGTTTCCAGACTGTCGGCCGAAGACTCCTACGAGCATTGGTTCCTGCGCGCCCGGGCGCTGGCCGGCGCCGGGGAACTCGGCGAAGCGGCCGAAGCGCTGAACCGCGCCGCCGCCTGGCTGAACCACCCGCCGCCTCCGACCAACGTCGGGGAAGCCCTCAGGGATCTCAGCCGCCGCCCGTCGTGGCTGGACGCCGCGGTCGGCTGGCAGGACGCCTATGCCGAGACCCGGCGGCTCCTCAAGGCAAGACGGCCCGATAAGGCGCCGGAGCCGCTCCGAGCATTCCACCGCCGTCGGCTCAGGGCGCTTCGGGCCCTGCTTAAATCGGCGTCGGCCGACCCTGTCCGGGACTGGAGCCGGGTCCGGGCTCAGACCATCAGCCTGCTGCTCCTGGGCCTGGGCAGGCGGGCGGGCGCCTGCCTTCGCGAGGGTCTGAGAACATCGCCCCCGTCCACGTCGAGCGAGACCCACGAGGCGTTCCGCCTCGGATGCGCGATCGCCGCCGTTTCCGACGTCGACGAGGTGGCGCAACTGCTGGCCGTGCTGCCACGCCCGTCGAGTGGCCCCAAACGCCGGTTCATCGACACTGCCGCAGAGGTCCTGGCCGGCGACGCGCCATGGACCAGCCTCACGGCCATCGACCCTTCCTCCGAGATGCTGAAGCTGCTGGTCGCGACCTCCCTGGCGAGGGCCGGGCGCGCCGAGGCCGCGATCGTCTTGTTCAGCGGGCTGCTTTCGACCCGAAAGCGTGGGCAAGCGCTCCGCTGGGAGCTCGTCTGCTGCAGCGCGCTCGAGTCCACGAGCCGCATCGATCTCAAATTGCAGCGACGGACGGGACCGCCGTTGATCGTCGACCTGTTCCCCTACAATGGCGAGATCGAGAAGCTGCGGATCAAGCTGCACGAGATGGCGCCGTGGGTGGACCGGTTCGTCATCGTCGAGGCGGAGGAGACCTTCTCGGGCCGGCCCAAGCCCATTCATTTTCCCGGTCAGGCCGCCGAAATCCAGGAGTTCCTGCCCAAGATCACCCATGTGGTGGTGCGGCGTTTCCCCGAGCATGCCGTCTCGGCCTGGGCGCGGGAATACCATCAGCGCGATGAGGCGGTCGCAGCCCTCAAGGACGTCTGCTCACCTGACGATCTGGTTCTCCTCACCGACGTGGACGAGGTGGTGGATCGACGAGCGCTCGAGGGCTTCGACGGCGAGTTCGCCGTGCTCAAGAAGGACTACTTCCGGTATTTCTTCAATTATCGTCGCGTGGACGCGCCGCAAGCCCAGCGCGGCAACCTCATCCTCATGCGCGCCAGGCGCCTGCGCGCCTACAGCCCCAGCCTGGCCCGAACGCTGCTCAGCTGGGTGCTGGAGCCCAACCGTATCGAACGCGCCGGATGGCATTTCACCTCGGTTGGCGACGCCTCGACCATCGCCCACAAGATGAGCAGCTATTCGCACGCGGAAAACGTCCGGCCCGACAGCGAAGCCCACTATTCCTCGCACATCGCGCGCCTGCGGGCCGGCGAACTGGAAGCCGGCTGGGAGCGCTGCGAGCTCTGCCAGCTGCCGGAATACATCCGCCAGAACCGGGAGCGGCTGGCGGACCTGATCCTGTAGGCGTCAGCCAAGCAGCCCCGGGTTGCCAGGGTTGAGCGACGGGGCGACGCGGACTAAGCCCCGCCCGTGGCCTCCGTTCCCCCTACCGAGGATCTGGAAGACGTCCCCGCCGGCGAGGCGCTGGCGGCGGAGGTGATGGCCGAACCCGAGGGCATCGGCCGGCAGCTGGCCATCCTGGCGGTGGGCAGCGCCCTCTTCATGCAGTTCATCGACCAAACGGCGCTCTCGACCGCCCTGCCGACCCTTGCCGCCGCCTTCAGGATCCCGCCCATCGACCTGAAGCTGGTGCTGACCAGCTACATCCTGGTCCAGGCGGTGGTGGTGCCGGCCTCGGGCTGGGCGGCCGACCGCTGGGGCGCGCGGCGGATCTTCATCGCCGCGATGGCGGTGTTCCTGCTGGGTTCGGTGCTCTGCGGCCTGTCGCGGACGCTGGGGGAACTGGTGCTGTTCCGCATCCTGCAGGGCGCGGGCGCGGCGATGATCATGCCGGTGGGCCGCATCATCGTGGTCGGCCAGAGCCCGCGCGAGCAGCTGGTCAAGGCCATGGCGCTCCTGACCACCCCCGCGATGGTGGGGCCGATCATCGGCCCGCCTCTGACCGGCCTGATCCTGAAGATCGCGAGCTGGCCCTGGATCTTCTATATAAACGTGCCGGTCGGCATCCTGGGCATGATCGCGGTCTGGAAGTTCGTGCCCAAGACCCGCCAGCCGCATCCGGGCCGGTTCGACACCGTCGGTTTCGTGCTGGCCGCCGTGGCCATGTCGACCTTGATGGGCCTGGCGGAGACCCTGGGCTTCAACCTGATCCCCTGGACCGTGCAGGTCGCCGCCCTGGCGGTCGGCGTGGCCGCCGCCGCCGCCTTCGTCCACCACGCCCGCCACGCCGAGAAGCCGGTGCTCGACCTGTCGCTGCTCAGGCTGAAGACCTTTCGGGTCAGCTGCACCGGCGGCACCCTCGTGCGCATCGGCATCGGCGCGACGCCGTTCCTGATGCCGCTGTTGCTTCAGATCGCCATGGGCTGGTCACCGCTGCAGGCCGGCTCGCTCAGCGTCTCCATGGCCATAGGCGCCCTGATCTCGCGGCCCCTGGCCTCCAGGATGATGCGGCGCTTCGGCTTCAGAGGCATCCTGGTCTGGACCGCGGCCCTGGTCGCCGTCTTCACCGTGGCGCCCGGTTTCTTCCGGACCGCCACGCCGGTCTGGATCATGTTCGGCGTGCTCGCCGCCGGCGGGTTCGTGCGGGCGACCCAGTTCACCGCCTCGAACGCCGTGGCCTTCGCGGAGGTCGGTCAGGGGGGCGTGACCGCCGCCTCGACCCTGCAGGCGGTGATCCTGCAGCTGTCGATCAGCATGGGCATCACCGTCGGCAGCCTGGTCCTGCAGCTGGTTCGGCTGAACGCCGGGCCCGTCCTGACGCCCGGCCAGTTCACTCTGCCCTTCTGCTTCGTGGGCCTGCTGTCGCTGCTGGCCGCGCCGGTCTATGCCAGCCTGCACAAGGAGATCGGCTCGGACATGACCGGCCATCGCAGGCGCTGAGGCGCCGCGAGCGCCTTGACCTCAGGCGCCCCCGCCCTATTCATGCCGGCCTCGAAAGGAGGCCCCGGTGGCCGAAGATCCCAATCAGTGGAGGCCCGAGACCAAGCTGGTGCGCGGCGGTCTGGAACGCTCGCCCCACGGCGAGACCTCCGAGGCCCTGTTCCTCACCCAGGGCTATGTCTACGCCAGCGCCGAGTTGGCCGAAGCGCGCTTCAAGGGCGATGCCCCGGGCTACGTCTATTCGCGCTACGCCAATCCCACCAACCGCATGTTCGAGGAGCGTCTGGCGCTGCTCGAGGGCGCCGAGGCCTGCCGCAGCACCGCCTCGGGGATGAGCGCGGTGCATCTGGCGCTGATGGGCCTGCTGAAGGCGGGCGACCACCTGGTCGCGGGACGCGCCATGTTTGGCTCGTGCCGCTGGATCGTCACTCAGTGGCTGCCGAGGTTCGGGGTCGAGACGACCGTGGTCGACGGCCGCGACGTCGAGGCCTGGCGCAACGCTATGCGCCCCAACACCAGGGCGGTGTTCCTCGAGACCCCGGCCAATCCCCTGCTGGAACTGGCTGACCTGAAGGCCGTGGCCGACATCGCCCATGCGGCCGGCGCCAAGGTGGTGGTCGACAATGTCTTCGCCACGCCGATCTTCCAGAAGCCGTTCGAGCTGGGCGCCGACGTGGTGGTCTACTCAGCCACCAAGCACATCGACGGCCAGGGACGGGTGCTGGGCGGCGCGCTGCTGGGTAAGACCGAGCTGGTGGACGAGGCCTATCGCGACGTCATCCGCCACACCGGCCCGACCATGTCGGCCTTCAACGCCTGGGTGATGCTGAAGGGCCTCGAGACCCTCGACCTGCGCGTCCGCCGCCAGGCCGAGACGGCCGTGCGGCTCTGCGAGCTGTTCGCCAGCCACCGCAAGGTCGGACGGTTCTACTACCCGACCCATCCCAGCTTCCCCCAGTACGAGCTGGCCATGCGCCAGATGTCAGGCGGCGGCACGGTGATCGCCTTCGACCTCGGGACCAAGGAGGCGGCGTTCGGCTTCCTCAACGCGCTGGAGATCGTCGATCTCTCGAACAACCTCGCCGACGCCAAGTCGCTGATCACCCATCCGCCGACCACCACCCACCGCTCGGTGCCGGAGGAGGAGCGTCTGGCGCTCGGCCTGACCGACGGCTGGCTCAGGCTTTCTGTGGGCCTGGAGGCGGCCGAGGACCTGGAACGGGACATCTCGCGGGCGTTGGATAAGGCGCCGTCCAACCGGTGAGACGCATCCCTCGCCGCTCCTCTTCGCGCGACGCGCCGGTCTACCAGACCCGCACGCGCGACATCCTGGTGCGGGTGGTGGCCAGCTATGCGCCCGAACAGTCCGAGCCGGACGCCGGCGAGTTCATCTGGATCTACACCGTCGAGATCGAGAACCACGGCAAGGAGACGGTCGAGGTGACCTCCCACCGCTGGGTCATCGTGGACGCCCTCAACCGGCTGGAGGAGAGCGCCGGCGAAGGCGTGGCGGACGAGCAGCCCGAACTCAAGCCGGGCGAGGCCTTCCGCTACAGCCAGACCGCCGCCCTCACCACCCCGTCCGGCGCCATGCGCGGGGTCTTCCACCTGGTCACCGACTCTGGCGAGACCTTCGACGCCGAGATCCCGGAGTTCTCCCTGCACCTGCCGGGCGCAGGGCGGGTTGTGAACTGACGCCCTTGCGTCCGCGCCATCCGATTGCATCTCTGGACGGATATCTGAGGGGGAATACGTCATGGCTCTGAAGGTGATCGGCGCGGGCTATCCGCGCACTGGCACGTCGTCGCTGAAGCTGGCGCTGGAGCAGCTGGGTTTCGGCCGTTGTCACCACATGCGCGAAGTGATCATGGACCCGCCGGGCGCGCGGCTCTGGATCGAGGCGGCTGACGGCCATCCCGACTGGGAGACCATCTTCCGCGGCTACCAGTCCTGCACCGACGCGCCGGCCTGCAGCTTCTGGCGCGAGCTGGCTGACTATTATCCGGACGCCAAGGTGCTGCTCTCGGTGCGCGACCCCGGCGACTGGTTCGAGTCCACCCAGGCGACGGTCTTCTCCGACCAGATGCTGCGGCGAGGGGCGGGGACGCCGCTGGGCGAGCTTTTCGCGGAGTTCTTCAACAAGGTCGTCACGCGGGAGTTCGGCGAGCACATCCACGACCGCGACTTCATGCTGGCCCAGTTCGAGCGCCGCAAGCAGGAGGTGATCGCGGCCATCGCCGAGCCCCGGCTGCTGGTCTACGACGTGCGCGAGGGCTGGGAGCCGCTTTGCGCCTGGTTGGGCGTCGAGGTTCCGGACGGGCCGTTCCCCCGCACCAACACCCGTGAGGAGATGATGCAGCTCCGCGCGACCATCTCCGAGGGGAAGATGGACATGGAGCAGATGAGCCAGATGGCGCGCGAGCGCTTCGGCCGAACCTAGCTCATGGAGAGTTCGCGTGAGCGGTTCGCCGCCGCGGCGACGGCCCTGCGCATCAGGGGCCCCAACCCCTCGTCGCCCATCAGCACCTTGAGCGCCGCCTCGGTCGTGCCGTTCGGCGAGGTGACCTGGCGGCGGAGCTCAGCCGGCTCCTCGCCGGATGCGTCCATGAGGGCTGCGGCCCCGGCCATGGTCGCGCGGGCCAGGGCTTTGGCCACCTCGGCAGGCAGGCCCTCGGCTTCGCCCGCGGCCTCCAGCGCCTCGGTGAAGGCGTAGAGATAGGCGGGCGCCGAGCCGCAGACGGCGGTCACCGCGTCCATCAGCCCCTCGTCCTCGACATCGGCCAGGATCCCCACCGGATCGAACAGGGCGTGGGCGGCGGCGCGCGCCTGTGCGTGCTGCGAGAAGACGGCTCCCGCGCCCTTGCCGACGGCGATGGCGGTGATCGGCATCACCCGCGCGGCGGCGCGGCCGAAGGCCTCCGAGATGTCGCCGGCCTTCACGCCAGCCGCGACCGAAACGATCACGGCGTCTTGGGACAGGTGAGGCGCCAGCGTCCGGGCCGCCTCGCGCCAGACCTGCGGCTTGACCGCCAGCAGCACCGTCCGGGCCCGCTCGAGTTCCTGGTCGGAAGGGTTGAGCGCCGCGCCCGCGGCGGCGGCCGTCCTGGCCGCCTCGCCGGGCTGCGGATCGCGGATCATCACGTCCGAGGGCGAGAACGCCCCGGTCAGAGTCCAGCCGTCGAGCAGGGCGCCGCCCAGGCGGCCGGCCCCGAGAAGGAGAATGGGAGCGTGTTCGGACATGGTCCGCGCAAGGAGCGCGAACGGCTCAGCCGCGCAACAACAAAAGCTGGGGCGTCAGGCCTGGCCGACGGTGTCGAACATGCAGGCGGCCATGGCGTCCTCGGGGGACTTGTCGCCGCGCAGCAGGAAGTCGAAGGCCGGGAAGAAGCGGTCGGCCGTCTCCACCGCCGCGTCGATCATCGAGGCGGCTTCGGCCATGGTCGGGCGCTCGCCGTGCGGCAAGGCCATGGCGCTGCGGAACACCACCTCGCCGTCCTCGCTCCACAGCTCGAAGTGGCCGACCCACACCCGCGGGTTCACCAGGCTCAGGAGCTCGAAGGTGGTCGGCAGCTTGGCCTTGGAGGCGTGCAGGTCGAGCGAGACGCAGAGCTGCAGGCAGTCGGCTTCGGGCCGCCAGGCGAACCACAACTCGTAGTCCTTCCAGTCGCCGGCCAGGGCGAAAGCAAGGTCCCCTTCCTCGGAACGATCGAACGACAGGTTTTCGGCCACGAGGACGCGTTCGACCACGTCCAGCGGGTCCAGGCCGATGTCGACGTCTTCTTCCGGATGGGGCAGGTCCATGGGCGCGGTCCTCGTCGACCCGCGGCGCCGGGGCGAACAGCCCGGCGAATCGCGGCTTGGAACTAAACTAATCTGCTTCGGGCCGGTCGTCTCAACCGGCTTCTTGTGGCGAGCGAGCTTGTCCACCGTCTTCGCCCTTCAGGCGGGCGATTTCCTCGCGCAGCAAGGCGATCTCGGCGCGCGCCGCCTCGAACTCGTCGCGGCGTACGAAATCCATCTCGACCGCCAGGCGATCGAGCTGGGCGCGCATGGTGGCCTTGGCCTCCTCGCCCGCAGCCTGGGCGAGGCCCATCGCGGCGGTGGTCAGCTTGGAGATCTCGTCGAGGATCGGATTCTGGGTCTGCATCCTTAGGACCTTGCGGGCGCCGCACGTCTATATGGGAAAGGAGTTGTAAATGCGAAGAGGCGCATCGCCGCTGGTGTCCCTGCCCAGCGTCACAAAGGACTGCTAAGAACCGGCCGTGCTGCAGTTTCCGAACATCAACCCCTACGTGCCCCTGCTCGGGCCCTACCAGTTCGACCTCCTGAGCTGGCACATCGGTCCGATCGGCGTGCGCTGGTACGCCCTGGCCTATATCGCGGGCATCACCCTGGGCTGGCGATACGCCATCCGGCTGGTGAAGACCCCGCGGCTCTGGGGCGCACAGGCGCCCACCGCGACCCAGCCGCAGCTCGACGACCTGGTGCTCTGGCTGACCCTGGGCGTGGTGGTGGGAGGCCGGCTGGGCTCGATGCTGTTCTACAACACCCACGAGCTGTTCACCCACCCGCTGGTGGTGCTCCAGATCTGGAACGGCGGCATGTCGTTCCACGGCGGCATGATCGGGGTGGGCGTGGCGATCGTGTGGTTCGCCCGGGCCCACAGGATCGACATCCTGAGGCTGGGGGACCTCATCGCTCCTTGCGTCCCCTTCGGCCTGTTCTTCGGGCGGATCGCCAACTTCATCAATGGCGAGCTCTGGGGGCGGGTGACCCACGTCCCCTGGGGCATGGTGTTCTGCAACCAGACCCTCCAGCACGACTACGGGACCTGTCCGGCGGGGACCGACCCCAGGCATCCCAGCCAGCTCTACGAGGCGACGCTGGAGGGGATCGTGCTGTTCCTGATCCTGCGCTGGGCGACCCACAGGGCCCGCTGGCTGGAGCGCCAGGGCGCCCTCACCGGCCTGTTCCTCGCCTGCTACGCCCTCTTCCGCATCTCGCTGGAGAACGTGCGCCAACCCGACGAGGGCATGCCGAACTTCCCGCTCGGCCTCACCATGGGGATGATCCTGTCGATCCCGATGTTCCTGGTGGGCGCCTGGATGATCTGGCGGGCGCTGAAGCGGCCGGTCGAGGTCTCCTCCCCGGCATGAGCCTGAAGGATCGGTTGGCGGCCCTGATCCGGCAGCAAGGCCCGATGACCATCGCCCAGTACATGAGCCAGTGCCTGCACGACCCGGAACACGGCTACTACGCCACCCGTCCGCGCCTGGGGGCTGAAGGCGACTTCATCACCGCGCCCCTGGTCTCGCAGATGTTCGGCGAGCTGATCGGCCTCTGGTGCGCCGAAACATGGGAGCGGATGGGCCGCCCCGCGCGGGTGATCCTGGCCGAGGTGGGACCGGGTGAGGGGACCCTGTTGCGCGCCGCCCTGCGCGCGCTGAAGCTCGCGCCGGTATGCCTGGCGGCCGCCGAGCTCTGGCTGGTCGAGACCAGCGCGCCTCTGCGCCACCGGCAGGCGGAGGCGCTGGCGGGCGCGGCGCTCGAGCCCCGCTGGACCGGCGCGGTTCGGGACCTGCCCCCCGACGCGCCCCTGATCCTGGTCGCCAACGAGGTGCTGGACTGCCTGCCCGCGCGCCAGTTCGTTCGCACCGGCGGCGGCTGGGCCGAACGGATGGTGGGACTGGACGATGGCGGCGAGCTGGCCTTCGGTCTCGCGCGCCGGCCGCTCGACCGCTCGCTGCCCGACGCCGAGCCGGGCGGCGTGGTGGAGATCTCCGCCGCCCAGGAGGCCTTCGCCGCGGAGCTCGGCCGGCGGGTCGCGGCCCAGGGCGGCGCCGCGCTCCTGATCGACTACGGCCGCGCCGAGCCCGGCTTCGGCGACACCCTCCAGGCGCTCAGGGGACACAAGAAGGTTTCGCCGCTGGACACCCCCGGCGAAGCGGACCTCACCGTCCACGCCGATTTTCCGGCCGTGCTCGCCGCCGCCAGAGCAGCTGGCGCCGAGGCCGGACTCCTGACCCAGGGCGCCTTCCTGAAACAGCTCGGGATCGTCCAGCGGGCCGAGGCCCTGGCCCGCGCCCGTCCCGACCGCGCCCCGGCCCTAGGCCGGCAGCTGGAGCGCCTCGTCGGCGAGGACCAGATGGGCCGGCTGTTCAAGGTCGCCTGCCTCCACGCGCCGGGACTGGCGCCTCCGGGGTTCGAAGTCTCATGAGCACGCTGCCGGTCCTGACCTCGGGGGTGCTGTCCCGCGCCGCGGGCGTCCGCCACGCCTTCTTCACGCGCCAGGGCGGGGTCTCCCAGGGCGTCTACGCCAGCCTGAACGTCGGCTCGGGCTCCAGGGACGACCCGGAGGCGGTGCTCCAGAACCGCGCCCGCGCCGCGGCGCACTTCGGCGCGCCGCCCAAGAACCTGCTCACCGGCTACCAGATCCATTCCGCCATCGCCGTGGTGGCGGACGCGCCCTGGGCCGAGCGCCCCGAGGTCGACGCCGTGGTCTCGGGCACGCCGGGGCTGGTGCTGGGCGCCCTGGCGGCGGACTGCGCGCCGGTGCTCCTGGTCGATCCCGTGGCGCGGGTCGTCGCGGCGATCCACGCCGGCTGGCGCGGCGCCGTGGGTGGCGTCATCGAGGCGGCGGTCGAGCAGATGAAGGGTCTGGGCGCCCGGCCGGACCGCACCCTGGCGGCGGTGGGCCCGTGCATCGCCCAGGCGTCCTACGAGGTCGGCCTGGAATTCCTGGAGACCTTCGCCCGCGCCGCTCCGGGTTCGGAGCGGTTCTTCGGCCCGGGCCAGGCGGCCGACAAGCGCCAGTTCGACCTGCCGGGCTTCGTCCTGAGCCGGCTCGCGGCGGCCAGCATCGCCGAGGCGGAATGGATAGGGCGCGACACCTACGCCGAGCCTGAGCTGTTCTTCTCCAACCGCCGCGCCGTCCACCGCGGCGAGACCGACTACGGCCGCCTGCTGTCGGCCATCGTGCTGGAACCCTGAGCTTCGCCGCGGATCTGTGGCGCCGTGGCACTTGCAGCCCCGGCCTCGGCTGTTAGAAGCCGGCTCGACGACAGGGACCTTTGATGAAGCTGATCGCCGGCAACTCCAACCGCAAGCTGGCCGAGGCGATCGGCGATCACCTCGATGTACCCCTGACCCGGGCCCAGGTGCGGCGCTTCGCCGACAACGAGGTGTTCGTGGTGATCGAGGAGAACGTCCGCGGCGAGGACGTCTTCGTCATCCAGTCGACCTCCTATCCGGCCAACGACAACCTGATGGAGCTCCTGATCTGCATCGACGCCCTGACCCGGGCGTCGGCCAAGCGGATCACCGCGGTGATGCCCTATTTCGGCTACGCCCGGCAGGACCGGAAGATGGGCGGCCGCACGCCCATCTCGGCCAAGCTGGTGGCCAACATCATCACCCGCGCGGGGGCCGACCGGGTGCTGACCATGGATCTGCACTCCGGCCAGATCCAGGGCTTCTTCG
>CAZTMF010000030.1:0-14385 GCA_964614675.1 uncultured Caulobacteraceae bacterium
GGATCTTCGCGGTCGGCGACATCAACCACTATCCGGGCAAGCTGAAGCTGATCCTCTCGGGCTTCCACGAGGTCGCCCTGATGGCCCAGCAGGCCTTCCGCTACGTCTATCCCGACAAGCGCCTGCACTTCCAATACACCACCAGCTCCAGCGACCTGCAGGAGAAGCTGGGGGTGCGGTGAGGGTTCTCAAGATCTCCGCTCATCCCGGCGAAGGCCGGGACCCAGGACAGGTCAGAGCCAGATGCGCCGCAACAAGCCGGGACGGCGCCGCCGCGGGCCCTTGCTTCAGCACCTGCGTCACTTGTCCTGGGTCCCGGCCTTCGCCGGGATGAGCGGTATCAGAGATGCGGCGCTCAGGTGGCTGGCGGGCAGCCGTCGAAGCTGGAGACGCGGGTCACCGTCAGGTGGGCGAGGTTGACGCCGTGCCCGACCAGGCTGTGGGCCGAGCCGGCGCCGGAACCCGTGAAGAGATCGATGTGCTGGCCCTTGACCGCGCCGCCGACGTCCGAGGCGTACCAGAGGCCGTCATGGGTTCCGCCGCCCGGCATGGGCAGGCCGACCGTCTCCTTGATGAAGACGATCGAGCCCTTGGGCACCACCCGCGGGTCCGTGGCGATGGTGCGCATCGGCACCACGCGGCAGCCCATGGAGTCGCGGCCGCGACGGCCGACCCCGCCGCCGATGTAATAGTAGGTCGCACGCATCAGGAGCTCGGGGGCCTTGAGCGCATTGGCTCCGGCCTCGCTGACCTTGGAAATCACCTCGCCGATGGGATCGGTCGCGGCGTTCGATGCGTTGGGAATGACAGCGGCTATCGCCAGTGCGGCGAGGCCGGCGGCCAGACGTCGTTTCAAGGGATACCCCCCTATGCGGCGCTGTGCGGTGACCCATGACCTAGCCGCTTGAGCTCCCAAAGCCAAGCGTGTCCGCCGCTGTAAGGGCGGATTCCAACCCTGACGCCTCCTTCGGATACAGCCGAGGCCAAGCTGTTTACCCCAGGGGATTCGGCGCCGACTCACTCCGAAATCGCTACATTCCGCCGCGCCTGCGGAAAAATGGGGAGGGGACGGTGGCGATGGTCATCTTCGGCGACAGCCGGTCGGGCAACTGCCTGAAGGTGAAGTGGGTCGCCCGGCGGCTGGGCGTCCCGTTCGAGTGGCGCGAGGTCGACATCATGACCGGCGCCACCCGCACCCCCGACTATCTGGCGATGAACCCCGCAGGCCAGGTCCCGGCCGTGATTCTCGAGGACGGCCGACCGCTGGCCCAATCGAACGCCATCATCCTGCACCTGGCCGAAGGCTCGGACTTGATCCCGGAGAACGCCTACGACCGGGCCAGGATGCTGGAGTGGCTGTTCTGGGAGCAGTACAGCCACGAGCCGGCCATCGCGGTCGCCCGCTTCCGCATGCTGTTCCTGCGGCAAGGCAGGGACGAGCTGGATCCCAAGCTGGTGGAGCGCGGCGCCGCGGCCCTGGCGCGGCTGGAGCTGGGACTGAAGGACGGTCCGTTCCTCGTGGGCGCGCGACTCAGTCTCGCCGACGTGGCCCTGGTCGCCTATACGCGCTGGGCCCACGAAGGCGGGTTCGATCTCGTGTCATATCCGGCGATTAGGGACTGGATAAGACGCGTCGAGCAGGCGCTATCCATTACCGAGTGAGGCTGTCCATGTCCGTCACCATGCGTGTCCGTCTGCTGGCTCCCGTTGCCTTCGCCGGCGCCCTCGGCGTCGCCGGCCAGGCCCTGGCGTGGGGCGACACCGGCCACCGGATCATCGGCGTCCTGGGGATCCAGACCCTGCCCGAGAGCCTGCCGGCCTTCCTCCGCGCCCCCGGCGTGGCGGCCGACGTGGGCGAGCTGGCCCGCGAGCCGGACCGCTCGAGGGGCTCGGGCAAGGTGCACGACAACATGCGCGATCCCGGCCACTTCGTGGACGTGGACGACGGGGGCAGGGTGCTGGGCGGCCCGGCCCTGGCCGCATTGCCCGCCACCAAGACCGACTACGACGCGGCCCTGAGGGCGCTCGGCGCCGACAGCGCCAAGGCGGGCTTCCTGCCCTATTCGATCGTCGACGGCTGGCAGCAGCTGACCAAGGATTTCGCCTACTGGCGGGTCGACGTGGCCGCGGCGCGGCTGGAGAAGGATCCGGCGCGGCGGGCCTGGCTGGAGCGCGACCGCCAGCGCCGTGAGGCCCAGACCATCCAGGACCTCGGAGTCTGGGCCCACTACGTCGGCGACGGCAGCCAGCCCATGCACGTGACGGTGCACTACAACGGTTGGGGTCCGGGGCCGAACCCCGAGGGCTTCACCACCCAGCGCATCCACACGCCCTTCGAGGGGCCGTTCGTGCGAGCCAATGTCACACTCCAGGCGGTGCGGGCGAAGATGCCGCCGCCGGGCGACTGCCGCTGCGAGATCGAGGCCCGCGCCAGCGCCTATCTCGGCCAGACCTATGCCCAGGTGCTGCCGCTCTACCGGCTGGAGAAGGCCGGCGCCTTCATGGGCCCCGACCCCCGGGGCGTCGCCTTCGCCACCGAGCGGGTGGCGGCAGGGGCGGCGGAGCTGCGAGACCTGATCGTCGCCGCCTGGAACGCCAGCGCCTTCGCGTCCGTTGGCTATCCGCCGACGCCGGTGACCCAGATCGAGGCCGGCCAGGCCGACGCCTACACCCTGCTCTACGGGGACGATTGATGACCGCGCCAGGAGCGCCTCAGTTCGGCAAGGCCGATCCGGGCGTCAGCTACCGCGACCGGCCGTCGGCCTTTGGCATCGCGCCCAGGGGCGGGCGGATCGCCATGGTTCGGGTGACGACGCCAAACGCCGATCCCTGGTTCGACCTGCCGGGCGGCGCGTTGGACCCCGGCGAGGACGACGCGGCCGCCCTGGTGCGCGAGTTCGGCGAGGAGACCGGCCTCAAGGTGCGCTCTGGGCCCCTGATCGCCCGGGCCGACCAGCTCTTCCGCAAGAGCGACGGCGAGGCGGTGAACAACCGCTCGGGCGTCTATGAGGCCGAAGTCACGGGCGAGGATCCGACCCTGAAGATCGAGGACGACCATGAGCTGGTCTGGTTCGAGCCTCGGGAAATCCTGACCCTTCTGCGCCACGACAGCCACGCCTGGGCCGTGCTGGCGTGGCTGCGCGCGTCCGCCGCTTGATCGCGCCGCCGGCCGCGACTAGAACCTGCCTTCCTTCGCCGGGCCGCCTTAGCTCAGTTGGTTAGAGCGCTAGATTGTGGCTCTAGAGGTCCCCCGTTCGAACCGGGGAGGCGGTACCATTCCCTTGGACCCGGCGAACCCTGCGCAGGACTTGTTGCACATGCGAGAGGCGCGCCGGCCGGGATTCCGGGCGCCGCCGTCATGCGGCCGCGCCTTGAGCGATAAGGCTTTGACGACGTGCTGCGGTGCAGCTAAGCCTGGACTCGGCGGGCCAAGTTGTTCGCAGCCGCACACGCGGAACCGCCGAACAGGCTGCGAGTTTGCTGTCCCGGCAGTCAAGCTCCAAGGGTGTGGCTTTGAGCGACGTGATCGTTCGTCTTCCCGTTCATCCCGGCAGGGAGGCCCAGCTTTTCGGGACCTATCTGTCGGAGTTCATGGCCCGCCTGGCGCGCCAGGCCGAATTCTGGGCCGGCGACGGCGATGCGCCCTGCCTGATGGTGCGCTCCGATCCCCTGCAGGATTTCGAGCTCAAGGAGCTGACCTTCCAGCAGGACAGCGACGCCCTGGACTTCTCCCGGGGCTGGGATCGCGCCCGGACCGGCCTCGCGGCCAGCTGAGCGGCATTTCCTCCAACCTGGCATTCTCTTCGTCATGGCGCGGCTGAGCGGTACGCGCGTGCTCGTGGCCGGCGCGGGGGCGATCGGCTCGGCCATCGCCCTGAGGCTGCAGGACGAGGATGCCGAGGTGACCTTGGCCGATCCGGCCGCCCTGGGCGCCAACGCCTCCGGCGTGGCCGCCGGCATGCTGGCCCCGGCCTTCGAGGCGGCGCTGGATCCGCTGTCGGCCGGCCATTTCAAGCTCCTGAAGGCGGCGCGGGACAGGTGGCCCGAGCTGGCGGCGCGGCTGTCGGGCTTCGGCGTCGGGCTGGAGCTCTCCGGCGCGCTGTGGGTCGGCGACCCGGCGTCCAACGCGAGCATGCTGGATCGGCTGGCGGACCTCGGGGCCCAGGCCAAGGGACTGGAGGCCGCCGCGGCCGAGCGGCTGAGCCCAGGGCTGAGGGCGCCGCATGGCGCGGTTTGGACGACCGAGGACTGGAGCCTGGAGCCGGTCCAGATGCTGGCCGCCCTGCGCGCCGCCTTCGAGGCCAACGGCGGCGTCACCCGGCCGTCGGCGGTCCGGCGCTGGCGGAGCGGCGAGGCGGTTCTCGCCGACGGAAACGCGGTGGGGGCCGACGTGCTTGTCATGGCGACCGGTTTCGCCGCCGATGGGATGGATCAGGCGCCGCCGGAGCTGGACCTGTTAGCGCCGATCAAAGGACAGCTCGCGCTGATCGACACTGCAACGCCGGCATCGGGGCCGGTGGTGCGCTGCAAAGGAGTCTATCTGGTTCCGCGGGCGTCCGGTCCGGTGGTCGGCGCGACCATGGAGGCCGGCGCCCGCGACATCGAAGTCGACACCGCGACCGTGTCACGCCTCAAGGCCGGCGCTGCCGTTCTGTTTCCAGAGCTGGCGTCCGCGCCGGCGACGGGCGCGGCGGGCGTGCGGGCCTCGACCCCCGACGGCCTGCCGCTGGTGGGCCCGAGCCGGGTGGAGGGCATGCGGCTGGCGGTGGGCGCGCGCCGCAACGGCTGGCTGCTGGCGCCCCTCATCGCCGAGGTGGTTGCAGACCAGCTCTCGGGCGATAGCGGCGGGCGCTGGGGCCGCCTGTTCGATCCGGCGAGGTTCTGACGCCGCCGCTCAGTTCCGCATCGCGAAGCGGATGGGGATGCGCACCGTCGCGCCGCCCACCGGCCGGCCATCCTCAGTGCGCGGAACCATGCGGAAGCGCTTGGCGAGGCTGAGGGCCGCGTCGCCGAAGCCCCAGCCGCGAGGCGTTTCCTCGGCCACGACGCAGCCGGTGAGATCACCCGACGCCTTGACGGTGCAGGCGAGGTTGACGACGCCGGACTTGCCGGGCTCGAGCGCCCGCTGGGGATAGGCGTCGGCGAACTCGTCGGCCGTCGGCTGACGCAGCCAATGCGGATCCTGGATGACGTGCTGCTTGGGCGGCTCGGACGTCTGCCCGCCCGTGTCGGTCGGGAAGACGGCGCCTTTGCCGGGATCGACCAGCGGCTGGGTCTGCGGCTGGGGCTTCACCGCAAGCGTCTCGGTGGGCCGGAAGATGACATGGTCCTGCTGGTGGACCGGAAGCACCGGGCGGGGCCGGAGCCTCTGAGTCACCGGCTTGGGCGGTTCAGGGGCCAGCCGGGGGAGCTCGATGATGATCGGCCCCGGTTCGGGCGGCGCGGCGATGCGACTCGGTGTGAAGTGCTGGCCGTAGAGGTAGACGGCGAGGCCGAGGTGCGCGGCGGCCACGCCGGTGAGGATCGCGGCTCCTGTCGGCGTCATGCGCCGGCGCGCCGAAGTCTTCAGCGGGCTTACGAACGAGTATCGATGCGGAATCGCCGGGCGGATGACCATCGTTGACCTCCAAAGATCATGGGCCTACCTTGAAGAAGAGGGTCTCATCATTGCCGATAATTGTAAAGTGTTCTGCGAATACAAGATAGTTGCATGATCTAGCAACGATCCGGGCGGACATTTACGACCGGTTAACCATAACGGGCCGAGCTTGCGACCATGACCGTCCAAGCCATCCGAGGCGTGGTGGAGTCCGCCATCGAGCGGGCGTCCCAGGCCACCGGCGTCGACTTCTCGTTCCTGCTCGGGACGGCCAAGCGTGAGAGCGGCTACAACCCCCAGGCCCACGCTAAGACCTCCTCGGCCGCGGGCCTGTTCCAGTTCGTCGACCAGACCTGGCTGGCGACGCTGAAGAAGCATGGCGCCAAGTACGGCTACGCCCGCTATGCGGACCTGATCGGACAGGGTTCGGACGGCCGTTTCTATGTCTCGGGCTCGGATGCCCGCCAGGCGGTGATGGACCTCAGGCTGGATCCCCACGCCGCGGCCCTGATGGCCGGCGAGCTCGCCACCGACCACGCCTCCTATCTGCGCGGCCGCATGGGCCGCGACCCCACCGCCGGGGAGCTCTATGCGGCGCACGTGTTGGGCCCGCAGGGCTCGGCACGGCTGATCGAGGCGGTGCAGCGCTCGCCGCGCCAGCCGGCGACGGAGCTGTTCCCCGACGCGGCGGCCGCGAACCGCCCGATCTTCTATCGCGAAGGGCGGGCAGCCTCGGTGACGGAGGTCTATGCCTCCCTGACCCGAGGCGCCGACGCGCCGGTTCCCGCGAGCCAGCCGTCGGAGCAGGGCTTCGTCCAGTACGCTTCGGCGCGCCGGAACGAGCGGCAGGAGCAGGAGCGCATGCTGGTGGACATGCTGCTGCGTGGCCCCGCCGAGCCGGACCAGGGCGGCGCGGGCCTTGGCCGCTCGATGTTCTCGACCGACATGCTGAGGCTGCTGTCGGAAGCCGGCGGCTCAGGCCGCCGGTCTAGCTGACTTGGCCGTCCGCTTTTCCGGCTGATTGGCCGGCGGCTGGATCTCGGCCAGGGCCTCGGCGCGGGACTCCATCGCCGCGGCGATGGCGCGGGCGACGCCGGCGACGGTGACGGGCTTGCGCAGGACCTGATCGATGCCGACGGCCAGGCAGATTTCCGCATCGCCCGAGTCTCCGCCCACGAGTCCGATGATCGGAGCTCCCTGGGTCGCAGTCGACAGCCCGCCGACATAGGCGCCGCCCCCGGGCCCCGACAGCGCCGGCAGTTGACCGCCGACGACCGTCAGATCGAAGGGACAGAATTCGGCGAGTTCGAGGGCGCGCTGGCCGTCCTGGGCCTGGACCACCTGGTGGCCGAGTTGTTCGAGCACCGCGCGCGTCATGGCGGCGGTCAGGGAGTCGTCCTCCACCAGCAGCACGCGCAGACTGCGGACCGACTGGGCAGGCGCGCCGGCGTCCATGTCGTCGGGTTGGTCGGCCGCATCGGCGGGAGCCGCGGCGGGGTCGAAGGGCAGCTCCAGCCAGAAGCGGCTGCCGACGCCCAGCGCGCTCTCGGCGGAGACGTCGCCGTTCATCAGCCGGGCCAGCTCGCGCGACAGCGAGAGGCCGAGGCCGGCGCCGGCGACGCCGAGGCCGACCCGATCGATGCGGGAGAAGGGTTCGAAGGCGCGCTCCAGCTCCTCGGCCGACAGGCCAGGGCCGGTGTCGGCCACCTCGAAGCGCAGCCGGTCTTCGGCGGGGCGCAGAACCCGCAATTCGACGCGGCCGCGGGCGGTGTATTTGATGGCGTTTCCGATGAGGTTCGAGATCACCTGACGCACCCGCGCAGGATCGCCGACGGCGGCGCCCTTGCCCGCAACCAGGGCCTCGTCGATGTGGATGACGAGCTCCAGTCCCTTGGCCGCGGCCTTGGGCCGGATCAGAAGGGCGGTGGACCGGGCGAGGCGTGCGGCGTCGAAGGGCCGCTTGGCGACGGCCAGTCGGCCGGCTCCCACGGTCTCGGTGTCGAGCGTGGCGTTCAGGACCTCGAGCAGTTCGTTGGCGGCCTGGAGGCCGGCCGACAGCTGCTCGCGGCTGGGTGCTCCGCGACCGCCCCTGGCTGCGGCGGCCAGCACGTGGGTGACGCCCGAAAGGCCATTCCTGATCTCGTGGGAGAGGGTGGCCAGGATCTGCGACTTGGAGGTGGCGAGGCGCTCGGCGTCCTGGAGCGAGGCGGCGCGATCGCTGATCAACTGCTCGCGTTCGGCGGCGAGGGCGAACTGGCGACGCAGCATCCGGTTCATGATCATGCAGAGCGCCATGGCCAAGAACACCGCTCCGAGGGCGGCGGCGGCGCCGCCCTTGTCCCCGGTCAGGGCGAAGGCGAGCACCGGGGCGCTGGCCGCGAGGGGGAAGGTGAGGAGCAGGCCCAGGAGCCAGGGCGACGAGAAGAACAGGCAGGCCACCGCTGCGGCCACGTCCATGGCCAGCATCACGGGTCTGACCGGCCCGGCGAAGGCCCCGAAGATGGCGATCTCGGCGACAGCGACGGCCCAGGAGAGGCTGGCCAGCAGGTGCAGGACCGCCTTCAGGCGCGGGCCGGCGGGATGCTCGGCGTTTGGTCCGTAGCGGTTCACGGCAAAATAGAACCCGGCCCAGTTCAGGCTGAACTGGGCGAAGAGCGCGGACATCCAGACGGCGTCGGCGGCGTGGGCGGCGCCCCAGACGAAGACGGGCAGGGCCACGGCGAAGAAGCCCAGCGCGTAGGGCAGGAGTTCGGCCTGGGCCTTGCGGGCGCGCGCCTCGATCGGCTCTTCCGCCGGCGCCGGGGCGTCAGGGCCCAACTTTCCGTAATAGAAGGTCATCAAGGCCATTCCCCCGCGAAGGACGCGAAGTTACTGCTCCCTGGTTGTCGGCGCGTTAGGGGGGGTGGTTAACCCCAGATTGCGGCATTCTGTCCGCGCCTGCGCGCAGAGGGCGAAGACAACCTCTCATTAAGCTTAACCGGACATCATCTCCGGTGGACCCGGGCGAGGTCCGGGGCAGGGGATTCTGGCACGATGTCGACCACGCGCGCCGCGCTGACCGAGGGCGACATCCTGAGCCTCGTGCGGGGCGCCACGATCGACGAACGGGCCGCCGCCGCCCACAAACTCTGCCGCCGGATCGACGAGACGGTCCTGACCGACGAAGACCGGCAGGTCGCCCACGAGATTCTGCGCGTGATGGCCGGCGACGCGGCCGAACTGGTGCGCCGGGCCCTGGCGGTGACCTTGAAGGCTTCGTCGGCGGTGCCGCGCGACGTGGCCCTGAAGCTGGCGCGAGACGTGGAGTCTGTCGCCACTCCGATGCTGGCGGAATCTCCCGTCTTCACCGACGAAGACCTGATCGAGATTATCCGGTTCGCCGGGCCGGTGCGTCAGATCGCCATCGCCACCCGCATCAGCCTGCCCGAGTCGGTCACGGCCGCCCTGGTCGAGCATGGGGCCGAGGCGGCGGTGCGGACGGCCTGCGCCAACGACAATGCCCATTTCACCGAACCCAGCCTGCAGAAGGCCATCTCGCGCTTCGCCAATTCCCAGCAGCTGCTGGCGGCCGTGGCCTATCGCCAGGCCCTGCCGCCGTCGGTCTCCGAGCGGCTGGTGAACATGGTCGCCGACCAGGTGCGCGACCACCTGATCAACCACCATGCCCTGCCGCCCGAGACGGCGCTGCAGATCGCCGTCGGGGCTCGCGAACGGGCCACGATCGACATCGTGGACCAGGCGGGCCGCGCCACCGACATGGAGCGCTTCGTCGAGCACATGCGGGTCGAGGGCCGGCTGACAGCTTCGCTGCTGCTGCGCGCCCTGGCGCACGGCCACATGACCTTTTTCGAGTGGGCGGTGGCGTCGCTGGCCAAGGTGCCCCATCACCGCACCTGGCTGATGATCCACGACGCCGGACCCCTGGGGCTCCGCGCCATCTACGAGCGGGCTGGACTGCCGGTTCGCCTGTTCACCGCCTTCCGGGCGGGGGTGGATGCTTTCCATTCCATCGAGTTCGACGGCGGGCCCAGGGACCAGCAGCGGTTCCAGACCCGCATGCTGGAGCGTTTCCTGACCCAGCCGACCCCGACGCCGCGCGACGACCTGGATTACCTGCTCGAGAAGATGGACCGCCGGCCCGACAGCCCCAAGAAGGCGTCGCGGAGACCCATGGCCAAGGCCGGCTAGTTCCGACTTGGGATATCGGGAAATCGCCTTATTTCCGATCTGTGTTCTCGCGCGTTATGTCCGTCATGGCCGCGCCGACGCTCGGGTGGCCCGCATAGGGTTGGGCAAGTGCATTCGAACTACGAGATCAGCACCCGCGACGATGGAGCGGTGGAGGTCGTCGTGCGTCCTGCGGGCGCGCGGCCGTTTCGGCTGGTGGGCTTCGTCTCCGAGAGCTCGGCGCAGGACTGGGTCCGCGCGCGGGTCGCTCGCGAGGAATGCCACCTGCCGCCGGCGGCGGTGACCCGGGAGCAAGCGCGTCTCTACTGAAGGCGGTCAGGACGGGGCGGACGACGGGCTTTCGGCTGCAGCTGGCGTGGAGGCGGCCGGCACGTTGACGGCCAGCGCCTGGCCGCGGTGTTCGCCGGGGCCGATCCGCCAGAAGGCGACGGTTGCGGCGATAAGGGCCACGACGGTGAAGGCCCAGGCGGCGCTGTGACGTCCGCGATGCCCGGATGCGAGGACGGCCGATCCCAGATCGTCGTCATATGGCCCCGGAGCGGTGTTGCGCCGGCGCCCGAGGCGGGCCGTCCGATGGACGGATCTCCATTCAGCGCGGTTCATGTTTCCTCCAACGCACAGTCTAGGTCCGCGCGTCAGAGGTGGGACTACAAGTTTCCGGGAGCGGGTCGTGATCAGGGCCGGAGTTCCGTCCCTTCGTCGTCGTCGCCCTGGTAGAGGTCGGGCTGGATCGGCGCGACGTCGGCCTCGTAATGGCGAAGAGTCTGGGCGCCCCAACCGTAGTGCGGACTGTTCAGCTGTTCGCGATCGTAGGCGGGGGCGTCCTTCAGCCGGTCGCGGTCGAAGCTCGAAATGACCTCTTCGCCCTTGTCGTCGAAATGCAGCAGCCGCCAGGGCACGGGATGGAACTTGCCGTGCGCCCCGAAGAGGCCGGCGGTCTCCAGCACCGCGAAGCGGATCTGGCCGATCCGCTGGTCGAAGAACACCTCGCGGATCGTCCCGACCTTACGCCCCTTGTCGTCGACCACGCGCATGCCGACGATGGCCTGGCTCTTGATGAGCGCCTCGTCCCTGATCATTCGCTTCTCCTTGAGCCCTGACCCGCCAGTGCGGAACGGCGCCTGTGCGGCGATGTTCCGTGGCCGGTGGCGAAGCGCCGCTTGAGCCGGATCAAGGCGCACGAGGTTCCCGTCAGGTGATCTGGACGCCTGAGGGGCGTCATGAAGGTGCTGATCGTCTTCGCCACCCGCTACGGCCATGCGCGCAAGCTCGCCCGGTTCGTCGCCGAACGGCTGTCCCGGAGCGGTCACGACGTTCGCGTTCATGATGCCGCAGAGCGGCCCTGGCCGGCTCCCGCCGCATTCGGGGCGGCATTGCTGGTCGGGGCGCTGCACATGGTGAGGTTGCCGGCGCCGCTGCGCCGCTTCGCGCGCGCCAACCGCGACACGCTGAACCGCATGCCGGCGGCGCTGATTTGCATCTCACTGTCGGCCGCCGGCGAAGATTCGCGTGACCGGTCGGGCCTCGCCCAGGCAGTCGGACGTTTCGCCTTCAGGACCGGCTGGCGGCCACGAGACGTGCACCACGCGGCGGGGGACATGAGGTTCTCGGCCTACGATCCCTTGACCCGCCGGATCATCGCCTGGATCGCCCGGCGGCGCGGCCATCCAGTCAAGAGTGGCCAGGACTACGACCTGACCGACTACGCCTCGCTCGCCGCGTTCGTGGAGCGGTTCGTGGCGGAAGCCGCAGCATGAACCCGGTCGCGGCGCCCCTGGGGTTCTGGTCGTCCCTGGCGGCGCTGACGGCGACGCTCGGCTATGGCGTGGTCCAGCTCGCCCAGGTGCTGGGCCTGGTCGGCTATCCCGCGGCGGACATGCTGATCTACGGCTTCTCGATCTGCATCGCGCCGCCATTCCTGCTCGCCCTCGTGGCGCTGCACGAGAGCCTCGAGCCGGAGCGCCGGATGTGGACCCGCGCGGCGCTGCTGTTCGGGGCGATCTATGTGACCTACGTCGCCCTCATGTACGCGGTGCAGCTGACCACCGTGATCCCGCGCGCGCCGCGGTCGCCGGACCAGGGCGTGCTCGGAGTGACGCCGCAGTCGCTGTTCTGGGTGATCGACGGTCTAGGTTACGTTTCGATGGGCGTCGCGAGCCTGTTCGCCGGCCTGGCGCTGGCGCCCAGAGGTCCGGGGGTCTGGGCGCGGCGGCTGCTGCTCGCCAATGGACTGATCACGCCGGTGATCGCCTTCGTCTATCTCTACCCGCACTTCTCGACGGGGCTGCTGCTCCTGGGGTCGCCCTGGCTGATCACCGCGCCGGGCTCGATGGCCGCGCTGGCGGTCTATTTCCGGTCGCCGCGTCCGGGATAGATAGTCCTCGAACCGGAGGACGCCGATGAGCCCAGATCTCGAGGATGCCGAGGGCGGCTGCCACTGCGGGGCCGTGCGCTTCCAGGTGCGGCTGAAGGGAGGGTTGGAGGCTGCGCGGCGCTGCAACTGTTCGATCTGCCGTATGCGGGGCGCGGTGGCGCTCACCGCCGACCTGGCCGACTTCGAGGTCACCGAAGGGCAGGACAAGCTCAGCCTCTATCGCTTCAACACTGGGGCGGCGAAGCACTATTTCTGCAGCGTCTGCGGCATCTACACCCACCACCAGCGACGATCGGATCCGAACGAGTACGGGATCAACGCGGCGTGTCTGGATGGCGTCAGCCCCTTCGATTTCGAGGAGGTGATCGTGACGGACGGGGTGCATCATTCGAAGGACGAGCCCACCGGCGTTCCACGGCCGCCGGTGGGCGTGCTTCGCTTCGTGAAGACCCGCTGAGCCGCGTGGGCGAGGGCGCGCGCAAGGCGTCGTTTCCGCCGGTCGCCGACGCCCACACGCGGGTGCTGGTGCTGGGCAGCCTGCCGGGCGAGATCTCGCTGGCCCGGGGCCAGTACTACGCCAACCGGCAGAACCAGTTCTGGCGACTGATCGGAGCGGTCGTTGGGCAGGACCTGGTCAGCCGGGAATATCAGAACCGGCTGGAGGGGCTGCTGGCCGCCGGCGTGGGCCTCTGGGACGTGATCGCCACCGCCGAGCGGACAGGGAGCCTGGACGGGGCGATCCGGGCGCATCAGCCTAACGCCTTGCCCGAACTGGCCGCGCGCCTGCCCGGGCTGAGGGCCATCGGCTTCAACGGCGGAACGTCGGCGAAGATCGGACGCAAGGCGCTGGGCGGGGAGGCCCCGTGGACGCTGATCGACCTGCCCTCGAGCAGTCCCGCCTTCACGCGACCGTTCGATCAGAAGCTGTCGGCCTGGATGGCGCTCCGTACGCATCTTGACTGAGTCAAGCTTTGGCTCGACCGCCCGGTCGGGCTGTGGTCAAAGAATGGCGTCATAAGACAGGGAGGATGATCATGCCGAGAGGGATGATCTGGGCTGGCGCGGCGATGTGCGCGGCGGCGGCTCTGGCCGGATGCCAGAAGAATTCGGGGCAGGAGGCGTCCGCGCCGGTGTCCGCAGCGGAGCCGGCGGCTTCGGCGGCGCCCGCGTCGGCTGAAGTCCAGCCCAAGCTGACACCGGGCGTGGTCAGCGCGGCCTCGGCGACCAGCCTGACCATCACGGTCCAGGGCGCGCCGACGACCTTCGAGATGACGCCCGCCACGAACATCATGGTCACCCACAAGGGCTCTCTGGCCGACATCAAGGCCGGAACCTTCCTCGGCACCACCAATGTTCCGGACGCCAGCGGGACGGGCTCGTCCACCGAGGTCCATATCTTCCCGCCCGGCGTGAAGATGGGCGAGGGCGACCGTCCGATGCCCGCCGCGCCCGGCGCCGGCGCCACGCGGATGACCAACGGCACGGTCTCGGCGGCCAGCCCCTCCGGCGGCTCGCGGATGACCAATGGCGCCGCGGGCAACGTCTCGAGCGGGGCCCAGGGGGTCCAGATGGACGTCGCCTACCAGGGCGGGACCCGGCGCATCGTGGTGACGCCGACGACGCCGATCTCGGTGATGAGCTCGGGGACGCCCGAAATGCTGAAGCCGGGGACCAAGGTGCTGGTCGGCCACGTGCCCGGCGCGGGCGGGGCCGAAGCGGCGACCTTCATCAATGTGACGCCCTAGGAGAACGGCGGCATCGACCCCGCCGATCTTCGTCCGGACTGCTCGCGCTGCGCGGCCCTGTGCTGCGTGGCGCCGGCGTTCGACCGGTCCGAAGAGTTCGCGATCGACAAGCCGGCCTGCGTGGCCTGCCCGAACCTCGACGCCGGCGACCGCTGCCGCCTCCACGACCGGCTGGAGAAGGCCGGCTTCCATGGCTGCGTGATTTACGACTGCCTGGGCGCGGGACAGCGGGTGGTTCAGGAGCTGTTCGCCGGCCGCTCGTGGCGGGAGGATCCGGACCTGCTGCCGGAGATGTGGCGGGCGCTGACGGCGCTGCGCGGGGTGCACGAGCTGATCCTGCTGCTCGGAGCGGCGTCCAAGGCGCCCCTGTCGGCCGACGAGCGGCGGACGCTGGAGGCGCTTCAGGCGGAGCTCGATCCCGTCGGCGGCTGGACGACGGAGGCTCTGGCCGCCACGGCCGGGCCGGCGTCGGAGCGCGC
>CAZTMF010000031.1:0-14347 GCA_964614675.1 uncultured Caulobacteraceae bacterium
GCGTTGGGCGAGGTCGTCTTGCTGACGATCGCCAGCCGGTCGGGCGACAGCTGCTGGAACTCGGTGGTGACCACCTGCGACAGGTGCGCCCCCAGCACCGAGGTCGGCTGGTAGCGGGCCAGGGCCAGGCGGATGAAGGGGAAATAGGCCCGCTCCGGCGGCCGCACGACGATGTCGCAGTACCAGAGCTGCCGGTCGGTGTCGTAGCCCACGGCGTGGGGCGCGATCTGCACCGTCTTGCCGGCCGGGGCGGTCGGCGGGGTGAAGCCGGTCACGTCGAAGGGGCCCGGCGGCAGGTCGCCGTGCTCGGCCTGGAAGGCCGCGACCACGTCCGGAGGCAGGGGGACCGCTCCGCCCGAGGCGTCGAAGCCGACCGGACCGCTCCAGATCGCCAGCGGGAATTCGGAGGCGGTGCGCGAGGGCGAGGGGGCCGAGATCGCGTTCGAGGTCCAGACCGGGTCGCGGCCCCACTGGGTGACGTGGGTCTTCATCGTCCCGTCCAGGTCGGCGAGCGTGACGTCGGGCCCGGGCAGCACCACCGCCAGCATCTCGCCGAAACCGGTCGAGAACCAGGGCCGGTCGAGATAGACCCGCAGGCCTCCGCCGGCGCGCAGCGACACCTGCTGATTGGCGTCGCCCTGGCGGCTCCAGCCGAAGGTCGGGATCACATAGAGCACCTGGGGCGGCGGCGGCGGGGCGGTGGACTGGACCCACCGGCGCGTCGTCTCCGACTTGATCGTCATCGAGCCGGGAGTGGTCCGGATCGCGTCGGTCATGAACTCGCCGTAGCGGCTGGTGGCGTCCAGCTCATAGACCACGCGGCGATAGCGGGTGTCGTGGAAGGCGTGCACGGCGCCGCGGATCGGATAGGTCCCCGCCGGCGTCTGGTTGCGCGCGATCGAGCGGTCGAGCACGTGCTGGGTGTGCGGCAGGACCCCGGGGCCGGTCGACGACGTGTCGTTCTGGGGATCGTCGAGCGGCTCGTTCCAGGCGGCCTTGAGGTCGATGCGGCCGGTCGAGTGGGCGTGCAGGGGGGTGACCGCCTCGATCTCGGCGTCGAGCTGGCCGACCTGGGTCCGGCCGACCGACATCTTCGACATGTCCGGCTTCTTCAGGGGGTTCTGCACGGCGTGGACCAGCACGAGGGTGGTCCAGGGGGTCAGCATCCAGTGCTGGCCGTCCTCGATCGTCTTGATCAGCTGGGCCGGGTTCTGGTTGGCCACGCCGGCCATCAGGGCCGCCAGCTGCATGTGGGACAGCTTGCCCGGCGCGATGATGCTGGAGATGCGCAGCACCGCCCGCTCGGCCTTGCCCAGGGGCACGGCGAAGAGGGTGGTCGCCCCCGGCTTGAAGCCCGGCGCCGCCACGGTCTCGGCCCCGATGATCTGGAGGGTGCGGGCGTTGGGCCAGTCGGGCTTCACCGCCGGATCCCAGACGTCGCTGTAGAGCGGGACCTTGAACACCGTCGCCGGATCGACGCCGGCGATGCCGGCGATGCGGATCGCCACGCCGATCGCCAGGGGGTCGGGCAGATAGGGCAGGGGCTGGCCCAGCTCGAAGAAGGCGTGCTGGGGCGGGGCGTTGGACGCGGGGAAGTCCTTGTCGCGGGTGGAGAGCATCCCGTAGCGCGCGCCGTCGATCTTGCCGGCGGGGGTGTCGAGCACCCCGTGGGTCTCGGCGAAGCGGACCGAGACGCGGGGGGCGGCGGCCAGCCGCGTGGCCCGGTCGGGATTGACCCCCACCGGATCGGGGTCGGTGTTGAAGGTGCGGATCGCCGCTATGCCCATCGACTCGCCGTCGGCCAGCTTCACCGGAGCGCCGCCGGTGGCGGGCAGGACCAGGGTCGGTGGCGCGACGGGCTCGTAGCGACGGTAGACCACCGGATCGCTGACCGCCTGGACCGGCCCGGTCGCGGTGAGCGGCGCGGATTCGCCCGAAAGGTCCACGGCCCGCACCCGCACCGAATAGCGCCGCCCGAATCTCAGGGTCGGCAAGGTGCCCTTGGTGGCGGCATGGCGGGTCTTCAGCGGCACGCCCGGCGGGGAGTCGGCGTCGGGGCCCAGGATCGGCGTCGCCGGCGGGGGGGCGTTGGGATCGACGGGATCGGGCGGGGTGCCCACCGCCTGGAAGGGCTCGGGCGCCACCAGGCTCCAGCCGCGCC
Source organism: uncultured Caulobacteraceae bacterium (assembly GCA_964614675.1). Taxonomy (GTDB): domain Bacteria; phylum Pseudomonadota; class Alphaproteobacteria; order Caulobacterales; family Caulobacteraceae; genus JANWHQ01. The sequence continues at coordinate 2,162 of CAZTMF010000031.1, forward strand.
AGACGAAGACGCCCTCGTGGATCTTCAGGATGTCGGGATTGGAGCCGTCGGTCGACGAGCCCCCCGACAGGCGCATCATCCCTTCCTCTAGCCGCTGTGGACGGGTCAGGCCCGGCTTCAGCGGGAAGCTGAAGTCCACCGTCCGCTGCATCAGCGAGCGCCACTGGCCGGGCGCATTGGTCAGGTCCTGGATGTCGATGCGGTAGCCGCGGACCAGGTCCTCGGCGCTGAGGTACAGGGACCCGGGCGGGCTCATCGCCAGCGCATCGTTCAGCTTGCCGTTGAAGTCGAAGGCCTGGGCCGTGGCCACGTCGCGCCGCTCCTGGGCCAGCATCAGCCCGGCGGTGCGCAGGCTGGGCGTCCCCACCGTCACGTCCTGCGTGTCGTCGAAGGATTCGTCGTCGAAGGCGGTCGCCCTCAGCCGCGGCAGGGCTTCGCCGAGGTTCAGGATCTTGTGCCCGCCTCCGTCCACGTCGAGCTGCACCAGGTCCAGCCCCTTGGCGTGCAGGTCCAGGAAGCGGCCGGCCAGGGGGCTGGGCGAGGCCTTGGGCGTGGCGACGAAGTCGCTGGCCGACTTCTGGACACGGGTGATCGGATAGACGTCCTTGAGGCCGTTCGGCCCGCGGTCGACCTTCAGGCTGAGGTCGAAGGCCCCGTTGATCAGGGGCGCCTCGAACTCCAGAACCAGCCCCATCCAGCGCGCCAGGTCGTGGTGGTCGAGCGCCGCCGAGACGATCCGGTGGAAGTCGATGGTCGCGACCAGGGCGGCCGGGCTGGGCAGCCCCTTCCTGGCATAGTTCTTCCAGGTGACCGTCTCGCGCGGATCGGACGGCCCCTTCTTGATGTAGGTCTGGGTGGTCGGGGCGTTCAGCGGCCGGTGGTAGACGCGCAGCAGGTCCAGCGCCGCGAGCGGGTCGGTGTAGTAGGGCGCCGCCGTGTCCTTGTTCTTCAGCGCCCCATAGATCTCGCGGGTCAGGTCGCCCTTGCCCCGGCGGCCCTGGCGGCGGGCGATCTCGGTGAACAGCGGCGGCAGCTGGCCGCGGGTGGGGAGGTCGGCGGGCGAGGAGACCCCGAGCTGGGCGTAGGTCCCGTCGATGGTCTTGGCCAGCAGCGCCACCGGATAGCTGAGCAGGGTCTTTCCGCGCAGGTCGGTGAACTTGTAGTTGTCGACCTTGGTCGAGCCCGGGACCATGGCGGCCCACACCGCCGGATCCGTTCCGGGCTTGGGCGTGAGCTTGGGGCCCTGGACGCCGTTGATCATCAGGTGGAACTGGGCGCCCTTCAGGGTCTTGGGCCAGTCGAGCCAGTCGTCGGCGAAGCCGAGGCCGATCGTGGGGTTGGGAACCGGCGGGTCGAAGCCCAGGCGCGGCGACACCAGCACCGTGAAGCGGACGGTTCCGGCCGAGGCGAGGCCCTGGGGCAGAAGCGTCCAGACGACCTGTTGGGTGGCTGCCATGGTCGTCTCCTAGGCGAAGGCGTCGCAGTACGTCGTCCAGACCGCGGGGGTCGGGGCGAAGTCGAGGAAGATCGGATCGCTCTTGGAGCCGGCGAACTGCTTCTCGACGTGCACGTCCACGCCGAAGCTGAAGAACAGCACGGTGACTTCGACGGTGAGGGTGGCCTCGCCGTAGAGTTTCGAGGATGGCGGCAGCTTCTGGTAGGCCAGGCCCAGGTGGAAGGTCAGGCTGACCGAGATCAGGCCCAGGATCGAAAGGTGCCCGCCCAGCTCGACATAGCCCTCGAAGTCGATCTCGTTGGTGGCCCCGATCCAGTGGAAATAGAAGCCGCCCTTCACATAGACGCCGCCTGAGGCCACGCCGAGATCGATCGAGATCTGGGCCCCGAACTCGAGCGCGGCCTCGACCTCCTTCACCCCCTCGGTGCCGACGCCGATGGCGAAGAAGCCGCCGCCGCCGAACAGCGAGATGGTCAGGTTGAAGGGGCTCTGGCGCTGGGCGAAATTGAAGCGGGCGCTCGGCGGATCGCCGGTGAACGGCAGGTCGAAGCCCGCCCCCAGCGAGATGTTCGACAGGCTCGCCACCCCGACGCTGATGGTCGGCAGGCTGAGGGTGTAGGCCGCGGTGATCCCCAGCGGGTTCACCGAGATCCCCGAGCCGTCCGAGAAGCCGCCCATGGGGATCACGTCCCGAAGGCTGTTCACGAACTCCAGCGGCCCGCCGAACAGCACCCCGTCCTTGGGATCCAGGTGCGGCTTGACGTCGGTCTTCTTGCCCGTGCCGGCGGTCAGGTCCAGCGAGTTGAACTTCAGGATGAAGCAGCCGAACAGGCTGACCCGGAAATTCGAGACCTTGGCGGTGACGTCCGCTTGCGGCGGGGAGCCGTCGCGCTTGGCGATGGCCTTGGCGGTGATCGACAGGCTGTTGCCGGGATCGGGCAGGAAGAACGGGTCGACCTTGTGCAGGTCGCTCTGGGTCAGGGTGTAGCTGGCGACGATCTGGTCGGGCAGCTCGACGCTGGAGAGCTTGGGCACCGAACCGAGGTCGGTCGCCATGTCGGCGATGCCCCGGAGCACGTCCTTCAGCTTGACCGCGCCCAGCAGCTTGGCGTCGTCGGGGATGTAGTCGAGGGGGTTGAAGCCGCCCTGGGCGAAGGCGGCCGCCTGGCCCACCGTATTGCCCGGGTCGGGCTTGCCCTGCACGGCCCCGAAGCTGCGCGAGAAGGCGCTGGGCAGGACCGACGGCGTGATCATGCCGCCGAAGGTGGTCGGCGGGTGGGCCGGGTCGCCGCTCAGCGCGGCCGGGGCGGCGATGTCCAGGAACACCTGGCCCTTGTTGGCGCCGAGGAAGCCGTTCTGCTTGTAGATCTTGGAATAGCTGACCGACGGCTTGGCGTTGGCGCCCAGCATCGCCTTGACCGAGGGGATCGAGACCTCGGCCGACGCCAGGGCGGGATAGAACTGAGGGCTGGTGATCGGCGCGGCGCCCGAGGGCGAGGCGCCCTGGAAGGTGATGGTCGACACCGGGAAATGGGTGTCGCCCGGGTCGGCGCCCGCCGCCTGGGGCGCCAGCTGGATCTTGGCCCCGTTCATCGAGACCTTGGCCCGCGTGTTGGTCGGCGCGTTGTAGACCTGCTTGACCGACGCCAGGTGGGCGGCGTCGTTCTTGCTGTCGGTCAGGAAGAACAGCGGCGCCTCGAACGGGATGCGCCGTCCGGCCCCGTCGATCCCCACCAGGTGGAACTTGAAGTCCTGGCCCGTGGCCAGGGCGCGCGGCCAGAAACCCTCGAAGTATTGGGCGTTGTCGTAATAGGTCGCCGGGATGCCGGCCTCGGGCCCCGTCGGCTGGACCAGGTTGGGGGTGAAACGGGTGACGATCTCGATCGTCTCGAAGGGGAAGTCGCGCGCCTCCCAGGCCTGGCCGGGCCCGGGATAGCTCTTGGAATGCTCGCGCACGATGATGAACTGGCGCATGCGCAGGGTGGCGACGCGCTTGCCGTCGGACTGGCTGCCGAACTTGCGCTCGGTGATCTGGACGTAGGAGGCGGCGTGCCCGAACGGGAACAGCCAGCCCGCCCAGACCAGGCGCACGAAGAAGTCCCGGCCGATCGAGGCCTTGTGGTTCCAGGCTTCCAGGTCGACGCCATTGGGGCGCAGCGGCCAGTGGCCGTCCAGGTCCAGGGTTCCGCCCAGCGCGGTCAGCATCAGCCGCTTGGCCAGGCTGGGCTGGGGCACATAGGTGTTGCCGGCCTTGGTCTTCCTGAACCAGTCGCTGGTCAGCTCGACGATGTCCCTGCGATTGACCGCCCGCATGGGCGCCAGCCAGGGCGGATCGTCCGGATCGGTCGGGGCGGGCGGGCCGATCAGGCCGTAATTGTGGGTCCAGAGCGCGCGCAGGGGCTCGCCGTCGAGCTCGACCACCACCCCGCCCACGTCGGTGCCCAGCCGGCTGTGCCAGAGCTCGGCGTGCTGGCCGTGGCGCACCACGTCGGTGGCGTGGGTCCAGCCGGCGGTGGCCAGGGGCGACTGGATCAGCTTGTAGGGGATCTCGAGCTGGGTGACGTCCGGCGCCGGCGGATGCGGCGGCTGGGGCAGGACGCTGAAGATGTTGCGCCCGACGATCCCGGCGCTGGCGACCGCCTCCACATAGCTCGACGCCAAGAGACGCTGTGACGGATTGGCCGCGCGCGGGCCGAAGCTGGCGTTGACCTCGGCCGAGACGGCGCGCTTGAGGTCGGCCTGGGTCACGGCGCGGCCCTGGCGGGCGACGTCCGACATGGCGGCGCTGAGCCGCCCGGCGGCGCGCTCCAGCGACTTGACCACCGCCTTCGAATGGCCGGCGGCCAGCTGGCCCTTGAGCGCCTGGGCCGCCCCCTCGAGCTGCAGCTTGACGCTGTCCAGCGAGTGCAGCGAACCCACCAGCTTCAGCGGGTCGGGCGCCAGCGGCTGGGCGTTGATGTCGAGCCGCATCGGCCAGGTCTGAAGCGCGTTCAGCAGGTCCTTCAGCGTGAAGGCCAGGGAGGTGAAGCCGGCCGGCGTGCTGTAGGCGACGTAGCTGGAGCCCGACATCCGCGTGGAGGCCACGCCCGGCGGCGCGGGCGGGTAGGGGGCCGAGGCGTTGGGGTCCTCCTGCCAGGTCTGCTCCAGGATCGACTGCGGCTGGTGGGCGGCGATCAGGATCCCGGGCTGGGCCGGGTTCATCAGGGTGATCTGGCGCGGGCCCGGCCCCTGGGAGATCTGCAGGTTGCGCAGCGCCAGGGTGAGCACCAGCAGGTCGTCCGGCCGGATGATCGGCAGGATGATCTCGGACTGGACGCCGACGCTGACCGGCGGGGGCTGGTTCTGCAGCAGCACCCCGGGCGGGATCCGCTCGGCGGCCGGCGCCACGGTCGGCGCAAGGCCCCGCACCGCCTGGGCCACGGCCTCGCCGCTCCCCGCCGCCGAGGCCAGAAGGCCCAGCACCAGCCGGCGGCTATAGCGCACGACCTCCTGCGCTTCGCGCACGGGCATGGAGTCTACGCGACCAGACTTCCGCACGCGTCCCCCCTCCCGGTGTCCCGGGATTGCGGCCGGCGTCTACATCGCCAAGGCCGAGCTTAGGCCGGAAGTCGGCGCTTGTCTCCGCTTTGATTCGCGGCGGGATTTCCGAAGGAGGGCTACAGCTCCAGGACCAGGTCGACGATCGCCCGGGGGCTCAGGGTCTTGGGTCCCCACTCCCTGGAGTCCGGCAGGGGCGAGCCGTCGTCCTTCACGCCCGTGAGCTTGACCTTGACCGCCTTGCCGGCCGCCACCGTGTAGCCGCCCGTGGACGGGAAGACGCCCTTCTCGCGGACGAAGACGCTGAAGAAGCCGGGTGGCCGGTAGCTCCCATAGATCACCCCGGCTGTCTGGTAGCCGCCGCCCTGGTCGACTTCGACGTTCACCGGGCCCGAGGCGTCCTTGCGCTTCAGCCCGACCCTCAGCCACGCCTTGGTCTCGTCCGGCTGGGGCGGCGCGGCGTCGGTGCGGGGGCTGCGGATGCCGAGCTTGACCAGCACGTTGTAGACGCCCGCGCTTCCCCCCGCGAGCATCAGGGCGGTGACGGCGCCGCTGACGATGTGCGGTCCCGCCGCGACCTGGGGATTGTAGGCCTTGATCAGCATCCCGACGATGTCGAGCTGGAACCGCCAGACCAGCAGGCCCGAGAAGACCACCGCGACCAGGGTCTTGATGCCCCGGCCGTCGAAGGCGATCACGAACGGTCTCCAGTTGAACAGCACCGCCAGAGCCGACTCCAGGATCACCGCCAGGACGAACAGCTCGACCAGGGCGTTGACCGACGCCGCCGGCATGTTCGGGTCGAACAGCTTGTCCGCGTCCGTCCCGGCGGCCATGGCCATACCGCCGCCGGCCCCGACCAGGGCGAGAGTGACCAGGAACGTGATCCAGATACGCATGTGATCCCCCTCTGCCCAGCGCCTAGGCGATGCGGCTCTTGGTGTTGTCGCGGGTGTCGATGACGGTCACGGCTGGCTCCCGGCGCGGTCGCATTGGAAGGTGAGCTCGGCCCAGAGGTCGGCCCCCTGGCCGCCGCCGTATCTCAGCGCCGCGGGCGAGCCGTCGAAGGCCTGGGTCTCGGCCTGCATGTCGCCGTCGCCCCGGACGATCCGGCCCTTGGTCTTCAGCTTCAGGCTCGCATAGAGGTTCGGAAAGGGCATGCTCCAGCCCTGCGGGTTGGTCTTCGACTTCTGTTCCGCGGCGACCGCCTCGACGACCGGGATCATCGCCACCAGGTCCGGGCTGGTCATTCGCTCGAGGCCGGCCTCCTTCATCGTGGCGTTGTGGCTGCAGTGGTGGCCGACCTTGTAGAAGACCACCCGGCCGAAGATGTCGCCGATGGTCTTGACCGGCGCCTGGGGCGTGGGCGGCTTCTTCGGATAGCACTGCTTGCTCCACGACAGCCAGTTGCCGACCTGGGCGTCCGCGGGGAACAGCAGGATGTCGCCCCCCTTCATCTCGATCGCCAGGGCGAGGGAGGTGTTGTTGACGTCGCCGTCGATCTTGAGCGCCAGCGTCGCCGCCGTTCCCAGCCACTCGCCGTCGATCCGGCGCTCCTTCTCGGCAGGATCGAGATAGAGGCCGGCCGTGCTGAGGCCGCTCTGCTGGAAGTCGTCGAGCTTCAGCGGGGGGCCCTGGCTCGGGACCTTCAGCTGCGGCCGGCCCGAGAGGTCGAACCGGCTGGGGAACGGGGTTTCGGCGTCGGCGGTCAGGGGCGTCCCATTGGCCAGCGGCGCGGCCAGGAGCAGGCCGAGGCTGGGCTGGACGGCCTTCAGGGCGCCGATCAGGGCGGCGACGTCGTCCGGCTTGGTCAGGTAGGTCTCGGGGGTGTTCGTCGACGGGTCGAGCTGCTTCAGCAGGTCCACGTTGCGTGGCGGGCCGAGGACATTGGCCGTCAGCCGGCCGGCGACGCCGAACTCCACGACGTCTCCCGGCTCGAGGAAGCGCACCGCGCCCTTTCCGGCCACCCTCTGCTTCAGCCAGTCGAGCACGGCGGCGCAGCTTCGGGGCGTCTTCGGCGGCGTGGGCGGGAGGTCGGCCTCGTTCCCGGCGAACTGGAGCATGCCGTCCAGCGTCGACTTCGCCGCTTCGGCGCTGGCCGTCGCCGCGAAGGGGCTGAGCCGCTGGGCCGCTCTCAGCGCGTCGATGGCGGCCCTGTTCTTGGTCTTGAAGGCCTTGGCTTCGTCGTCGTTGTCGTTCTCGGTCCAGGCCATCCAGACCGCGCCGATCTGGATGTCGTTCCAGTCCGCGAAGCCGACGATGAAGCCCGACAGGTGATCGAAGTGTTCGTGGGTCGCGATCACCAGGTCGATGAAGGGCTTGCCGTCGCCGTCCTTCGGCAGGCTCGCCTTCAGGTCGGTGACCACGTTGCCGATGTGGTTGAAGGCCTTCAGCGTCTCCGGCTTGCTCGCACCGATGCATTGCAGCACGCCGCAGTCGATCAGGGCGCAGAACGTCTTGCCGCCGAATTCGTGGGTGAGCAGGAAGCAGTCGCCCAGCATCTGGCGGTACATGCGGACGGTGACGGTCTCGTCCGTCGAGGTGGCCGCGGTCGAGGTCGAGGGATCGGGCATGGCCGCGCCTCAGTGCCGGTGCATCAGCGCGAACGGCTCGTCGGTGCGGCCGCGCGTGTAGGTGAAGCTCATGTCCGTCGCCATGCCCAGGAAGGCGCGATGGCGGTCGAGACGCTGGTCGTCGTCGATGCGCTTGCGGATGACGTAGCGGACCTGCCAGTCCCTCAGGTCGATGATCAGGGTGGCCCCGCCCCGGAAGGTGAAATCGCACGTCCAGTCCTTGGGCTTGTCGATCCTGTCCGCGGCGAGCTGATCCTTCGGGTCCAGGAAGGCCCGCCGCCTCTGGGTGATCTCGACCACCAGCTGGCGCACGTCCTGGCCGTCGGGGCCCGCCCGGCGCGTGGTGCGCACGCTGTGGATCTCGACCCTCGGCCGTCCATCGTCGCGGTTGATCGTGCCGAGGCGCCCCGGCGGCAGGAAGTAGACGCCCAGGGCGTCCGACCAGGCGTCGTCGAGGCGCTTGTTGGACGTGACCTGCGCCGAGCGCTGGAGGGTCCGGAAGAAGATCAGCCAGCGCCTTCGCGCGCTCTTCTCGCTGTGCAGGTCCTTGCGCAGCGCCGCCCGGTCGGCCTTGGGCAGGCCGAGCCCGGCCAGGTAGCCGTCGCTTTCGTCGAGGAAGGCGGAAACGGTCGGCAGGGTGAAGTTCCGCGAGTCTCCCTGGGCGCCGCCCTGGGTCATGACGGTGCGGGCCTGCACCAGGAAGGCGCGCAGGTCCCTGTTGGCCTGATCGCCCCGGCTGGCGTCCTTGATCACCAGGTCGGGCTGGATCAGCCAGAGCCAGACCTTCTCGGCGTTTCGCTGCTCCGCCTCGGCGATCGTCTTGCGATCGTAGAGCGGCGTCAGCTCCAGATCCTGGAGCAGGAGTTCCTTGGCGTCCTGTTGCAGCGCGTCGGCGAGGTCGCCGAAGCCCGGCCCTTCCCACAGCAGGCTGTCGGGCGACATCGACATGCAGTCGTCGGCGTAGATGCCCCGGGCGCGGAAGGCCTGCACGAAGGCCAGGCGATAGCCCATGCGGTCGTCCGGGATCAGGTCGGAGTCGGCGGTGATCACCGCCCGCAGGAACTCGCCGAAGCGGATGTCGAAGGGCGGCATGTAGTCGAGCGCCCGGATGCACATCCGCAGCACGTGGTCCGCCGCCTTGCCGGCCTCCGCGGTCAGCCGCGCGGTGAAGTCGGGGTGCAGGCGCTCGCCGGCGCCGGGATGGGTGCGGGCCAGCCGCTGCAGGTCGCCGGTCCGGCGCTTGTAGATGGCCAGGAAGGCGTCGAACACCGCCGCCACCAGGATCGATCCGCGCTCGTGCGGCTCGATCGTGCCCTCCAGCAGGTCGGGGTTGGGGGTCTTGTCGATGAAGTCGCGCAGCGCGCGCTGCTGGGTGGTCCCGGCCGCGAACTGCTGGGCCAGGCCCGTCAGCAGGCTGGAGTCGTCGAGCTCGCCCGAGTGGGTGTCGATGAAGTCGTAGACCGCGTCATAGAGCTGGAAGTGCGAGAACAGGGCCGCGATGTCGGCGAAGGCCTCGTGGAAGGCCAGGCTGTCGGGGTTGGTCGCCTCCGAGAACCGGCCGTGCACCCCGTCCAGTATGGCGTGGGTGGTCTCGTGAACGATGATGTCGTGCGACAGGGCCGTGAACACCCAGTTGGCGCCGGCGTGCTTCTTCTCCGACCGGAAATAGCCGAACAGCAGGGCGCACTTGCCCTTGTCGTAATAGGCGTTGGCTTCCCGCAGCGCGTGCGGATAGACGCGCAGCTTGCGGCGCTGGACATAGGTCCGCTGGGCCGTGTCCCAATAGGGCGCCCACAGCACCTTGCGGCCCAGCGCCCGCTCGAACAGCTTGATGGTCTTCATCACGATGGCGAAGACCATCTGCTGGTGGAACCTGGGATCGCCCTCGGTGGGCGCCAGTCCGTCCTGGGCCAGCACCTTGGGATCGTTGAGGTCGATCGGCGGATAGATCAGCCCGCTCGAGGGATCGGCGTCGATCACCTCGACGTAGTCGTTGATCGGGCCGGCCGAGAGCTCGCCGTCGGTGGAGTCGTCCCACGGCAGCGAGATCACCGCCTGGCTGTAGTTGACCGTGCCGAGATCCAGCGCGGCGGCCGGATCGAAGGCGTAGACGCGCAGGCGCCGCGCGGCGGGCGGACGGGGCTCGGGGATCCTGATCGGGGCGCTCGCCATCAGAACGGCATCCCGGTCGGGGCCGGCGCCGCCGTGTCCAGGTACGAGCGCACCGCCGCGTCGCACAGGGTGTAGCCGTGGTTGGCCAGCCGCGCGAAGGCGTCCGGGCTCAGCGACCACAGCCGCACCGCCTCCTTCTGCGCGCCGGTCACCTGGCCCGGAGTCGGCGCGTAGGCCGTGTGGGTGGGATACTTGTCCAGCGTGTTGCGCAGCGGCCAATAGGCCACCTTCCGCTGGCCGGAGTTGGCCAGGATCATCAGCATCCGCTGGCGGTTGTTCTCGGCCTGGCGGTGGATCATCCCGAGGATCCGCTCCAGCAGCGAGAACCACTCGCCCGGCAGCCTGGTCTCCTCGATCAGGTCGCCCGCGTTGCTGACCAGCAGGGTCCCGTAGCGCTTCCAGATCGGCTCCAGCCCCATGTTGTCATAGACCCCGCCGTCGCAGAGCAGGGCCCGCTGCAGGAACCGGCCGCTATTGCGGTCGGCGCCCGGCGCCGGCTTGGGCGGGGCGGCGCCGAAATCCAGGGTCAGGGGGCAGAAGAACGGCGGGAAGCCGGACGAGGCCGCCACGATCCGGGCCAGCGGGAAGGTCGGCAGGTCGATCATCCCCACCCGGTAGTCGGCCGCGTATTTCTGGGAGAACCGCCAGAGCGAGTTCAGCTCGTAGTTGGTCGCCACCAGCACGAAGCGCGGCCCCTCGCCGTCCTTGGGCAGGTCCTGCAGCGTCGCCTTTCCGTAGAGGTGGTCGGCATAGGCGCCGGCCAGCCGGTCGGCGGACGACTCGAACGGCAGCACCAGGCCCAGCAGGATCTGCGGGATGTCGATGTTCACGCTTGTGAGGAAGGCGCGCAGCGGCTGCACGAAGCCGGCCTGGAAGTTCGCCGCCCGGCCGGTCGCGGCGTCGAACCCCAGCGTCTTCCATCTCAGCCCCAGCAGGCCCGCGGCGATCGACCCGCCCGAGACGCTGGACACCCGGGCCAGCCTGGCCAGCAGCCCCAGCTCCTCCAGCCGGATCAGGGCCCCCAGGTGGAAGGCCGCGGCCTTGTAGCCCCCGCCCGAGAGCGCCAGGGCCAGGCCGTCCGGCTCATAGTCCGGCGAATTGAACAGGCCGCTGACGGGGCCTTCGCCCCGGATATTGTCGAACTGGTCGGCCACCGCGGTCTCCGCGCGCAGGAATGCAGAGCGGGGCGCGGGGCGCCTCGCTTAAGCTGTGCACTGGGAATTGGAACCACCCCGAACGCGGGGAAGACCTGGGCCTGGACGACAGCGGCCGCGCCTCCCCCCGCCTTGATCTGGGAACTCAATCTCTAGTGATGTCAAGCCGAATTGCGCGGCATCATCGAACGCGGCGCCAGGGCGCCCACTGTCCCATCTCCGCTCATCCCGGCCCCCGGGTCCGGCCGGAGGCCGGCCCGAGGACAGGCTACGCCCGGGACCCAGGACAGGTCGGAACCGGAGTCCCAGCAATTGCACGCGGGGGCGTCGCGGATCCTTGCTTCGGCATCCGTGTCACTTGTCCTGGGTCCCGGCCTTCGCCGGGATGAGCGGGAGCGGGAGGGGCCGCAGTTCGTGAGGTTCGTGAGGTTCGTGAGGTCCGTGGTTTCCCTTCGCGCGGCCCGCGCCTTGACAATGTCCGCAAATTACGTATTTTGCGGATATTCAGGAGGCCGCATGATCCAGACGCCCGCCAGCGAATTCGCCCGGAACTTCGGTCGTTACCGCGAAGCGGCGCAGCGCGAGCCGGTCGCGGTCACCAACCACGACCGGGTGACGGCGGTGCTGGTCTCGGCTCAGGATTACGAGGAGTATCAACGGCTGAAGCGTCTGGCGACCCGCGCCCTGTTCGCGGGCGAACTTCCGCCCGAAGCGGTGGCCGCCCTCGAAACCGCCCGCATGGACAGCCGCCATGCCGACCTCGACCGGTTGATGGACGAATAGGTCCATGGCCCTGCCGGTCCCCGAGCCGGGCCTCGTCATCTCCTTCAACTATCTCTGGCGACGCGAACGGGAGACGGGCCGGGAGCACGGCCGCTACCCGCGCCCCTGCGCCATCGTGTTGGCCGTGCGGTCCAGCCCCGGCGCCCCGTTGACCGCCACCGTGGTTCCGATCACCACCAAGGCGCCCGGTCCGGACCAGCCGGCCGTCGAGATCCCCGCCGCCGTCAAGCGGCATCTCGGCCTGGACGCCGACATCCCCTCGTGGGCCATCGTCGACGAGGTGAACGAGTTCGCCTGGCCAGGCTTCGATCTGGAGCCTGACGCCCAGGGCCGCATCGCCTACGGCCACATCCCGCCCAGGCTTTACGAGCGCATCCGGACGGCCCTGCTGGACGCGGCCAAGGCGCAGAAGCTGGGGCGGGTGCTGCGCTAGGAAAGGGCGGCTCCAAGCGGTCTATCCGGGTCGGGTGAACTTCGCCTCAATTTCCGCTCATCCCGGCGGAGGCCGGGA